>DRHN01000055.1 GCA_011049595.1 Spirochaetota bacterium
GCTTTCCATCTATATCCCTTGAAGCCCGCACACACCGCCCGCACAGTACACACCTGTTCCTGTCTATGTACACATCGGGGTGTGAGGCGTCAACCTCGATTTTCGGGTACAAGTATGGATATGCCGGCGCGGTAATACCGAACCTGTACGCGAGCGCCTGCAGCTCGCAGTTGCCGGCTTTCTCACAGTACGGGCAGATGTGGTTTCCTTCCACAAACATCATCTCAATTATGTGACGCCTCATCGCATTAAGCTCGGCTGTATCATTTTCAACGATCATACCACTTTGGGCAGGCATGTTGCAGGCATTTGCAGGTTTTCCGTTTATTTTCACGGTGCACACCCTGCAGTGCCCTGCCTGCTGCAGATCTTCCCTGTGACACAGACGGGGGATATAAATTCCGGCCATATCAGCGGCCTGGATTATTGTCTGCCCCGAACTTACACCCACTTCTTTATCGTCTATGGTTATGGTTACAGTTTTATCGCTCATTATTCTTCCTCCCACACAGGTTCTCTCCCGGCGATGTCTATCCCCTCTGCCAGTGCCTGTTTAAAGTCAAACACCGGGACATAGTCTTCTGATCTCAGCTTTTTATGATATAGTTCCGAAAAATTCTTTAATGAGGTCAGCACGGGGTTGGCTGCTGATTGTCCAAGCCCGCACCTGCTCATAGTTTTTATGGTATTGCCCAGGCTCTCAAGATCCGAAAGATCGGATTTTGTTCCCTTCCCTTCGATTATTTTATCCAGAGAGCGCAATAATAGGGTTGTCCCGATGCGGCATGGGGCGCACCAGCCGCACGATTCCTCGATAAAAAATTCGGTGAAATCGCGGACAACCTCCAGCATATCTCTACCAGGCCCGAACACTATGACCGAACCTCCGGTCGAAATGTCTTCAAAACATATTCTTCGGCCGAAATCCTTTGGAGCCACGCATATTCCGGAGGGGCCCCCGATCTGTACGGCCCCTGCATTTTTAGCCCCGGCGATATCCAGAAGGTCATCTATTGTCAAGCCGAACTCAAGCTCATACACGCCCGGGTGATCACAGTCACCCGAAACGCTGAAAAGTTTTGTTCCTGTTGAGTCTTTTGTGCCAATCGTTGAAAACCAGTCCGCGCCTTTCTCGAGGATTCTGGCCACGCAGCAGTAGGTCTCTACATTGTTTACCGAACTGGGCTGGCCTTTATACCCTTTTGTAACCGGGAAAGGCGGTCTGTCCCGAGGCGCTCCCCGCTTTCCTTCAAGGGACTCTATCAGTGCCGACTCTTCTCCGCATACGTAAGCCCCCGCACCAAGCTGAATGCGAATATCAAAATCAAACTCCTCTCTTCCGCAAATGTTTTCGCCCAGCAACCCGAGATGCCGGCGGTGACCGAGCACCTGAAGAAGATATGAGTAGAGATACTGGTATTCTCCCCTCAGATAGAGTATCCCTTCGCGCGCCCCAAGCGCGTACCCGGCAATGGTCATGCCCTCAAAAAGGAGATCAGGTGATTCGGTAAGTATTACCCTGTCTTTGAAAGTCCCCGGCTCGCCTTCATCGGCATTGCAGAGTACATAATGCTCCTCTCCTTCGGCTTTCCTGCATAAACTCCATTTCATACCGGTCGGAAAACCCGCGCCTCCCCTGCCTCTGAGTCTCGATTTATTGACTGTCTCTATTACCTGATCAGGAAAAAGGTTCATCGCCGCCCTGATCGCCGCTCCACGATCCATCGGTGAAAATATCACAGGACCGGTTTTTCGAAGATTCAGATCCACCTGGGTATCAGGACGCACTTCATTGACCCTTCCGCTGCCGGCATTACCTTTGCGGAGAGATTCCACGATCCCGGGTACGTCTTCGGGTTTGATGTTGGTCAGCACCCTGCCGTTGACAAGCCCTGCCGGGCCCTGGTCGCACATTCCGGTACAGGACGTGTACTCAAGAGTAAACTCACCATCGCTGCCTGTGCTCCCGAAGGTCGTGCCTGTGTGCTTTTCAAATGCGTCAGCCGCTTCCTTCATTCCATGCATCTTGTCGACAACACATGAACTGAGCCGTACAATCGATTTCCCCTCCGGTGTGCGTTGAAAAAATGAATAAAAACTCACCATGTCGATGACTTCGACATATATTACTCCAATCAGTTCGGCAATGTGATGTGCGGTTTCATCCGATATATATCCTGTTTTTGACTGAACCTCCAGGACAATGTCCATCAACCTGTTGGGGTTATTCCCGAAATTTTTTACTATTCCCTCTATCAATTTTTTTTGATCGTCAGCCATTTATTTCTCCGTTGGTTGGTTGAAAGAAAATAATATATTAATAAAAATTTGTCAATGAATAATTAAATATTTATCATCTTACTTTTACATTAATTGACAATTCCTCCCATCCATTTTTCCACAGCTTCCGTAAATCCGCTGTCGTTGTTCGAACTAACAGTCTCAAACTGCTTTTTGAGTTCTTCAGGAGCATTCTCTACAAGAAAACCTGAGTGCGCCCAGTTGAGAAGATCCAGATCGTTGTAGTCGTTTCCGACCGCAAGAACTTGTTCCGGGCTGATCCCTTCACGCATACCTATCCACTCAACTGCCGACGCTTTTGAAACCTCTTTCGGAAATACTTCGATCCATATCGATCTGCCGTCGATCGGTGAAGTGGTCCTGATAACCTTCAAATTATGAAGAATATTTGTCAGATGAGAAAAAGCCCGGCGGCCTTTTTCAAAGGGCGCGACCGCCAGGACCTGGCATGCTTCGCTGAACCGGTATGCCGAAAAGTCCTCCCTGACAGCGAAATTGCTATAAATTTCACAGCGTTTGAAGAAATCCGGGTTCTGTCTGCCCGTGGAATAATAGACAAAATGGTGGTTCAGCGGTATCGGCCTGTGTATCATGAAATCCATGCACAAATCCATAAGCGCGTCAACTGTCGTTTTTACTTCCTTTCGGCCAAGTGCATGTTTGTTGAGCAATCTCTTTGTCGGCCACTCGATTACACCCGCCCCCGAAGAAAAGACAAGATAGTCGATGGGGAACCCAACGTGCAAGACTTTGCGTGCAGAAAACAATGAACGCCCTGTCGCGATTACGCGTTTTATCTTGCGTGTTTTTAACAGCTCAAGTGTGTTTAGATCAGCGGTACTTACCTTTCTTTGTGTCTGTAAAAGGGTCCCGTCGAGGTCTGTAACTACTATTCCACGACTGCCGCGGGAATTTCCGGTATATGATCTTATTTTTTCAGGCATGTCTTACACCGCACTTTTATATCAGGCCTGTCGTTTTCAACAAGCCCGCGCTGTAAAATATTTTTTTCTCCAGCATACAACTTTCAGCCTGTCATTCGTTTTTCCCCAATGAGGACAAGCCGCATTCTTTATTAAAAGAATTTTCTTGTCAAAAAAACAAGAAACTCGTTATTTATGTACTAAAGGTTAAATGATATTATTATAAAATACAATAGAAATCTGACAAACCATCGCTTTCGGGGGAGGTAATGGAAACAAAGAGGGTATTTGCTGTCGATCTCGGCGCTTCAGGGGGTAAGTGTTTTGCGGGCACCTTTGAAAACGGCGCCTTCGAGATGCAGGAACTGCACAGGTTTACGCATGAAGGAATATCATTCCACGTATCCGGCGGTGATGGTAAAATCACCGAGAGGACCTTCTGGGATGACCTGCACATATATCAAAACATCATTAAGGGTCTCAACATATTCCGCCGTGAGATATCAGAAAAACTGGACTCCATAGGTATCGACACATGGGGGTCTGACGGGCAGTTCATTACCAGAGACGGCGACTTTCTGGGAAAGATATACTGCTATCGTGACCACCGCCTCGACCGGATGATCGAAAGGTTGATGGAAAAGATCAGCCCGGCCCGCATCTATGAAATTACGGGAATACACTTTCAGCCCTTTAACCTGAGCAATCAGCTTCTCTGGTTTATGCTGAATCGAAGCTACCTTTTGCAGCCGGGGTGTATTTTTCTCCCAATGCCGACGATTTTTTACAATTATCTTGGAAACATAAAGAAAATCGACTCAACATGGGCAAGTGTCACCCAGCTCATGGACGCGAAAAAGGGTGTGTGGAGCAGTGTAGTGCTTGAAAAACTCGGTATTCCTGCTGACGTTATGCCCGATATTGTTTCCCCCGGCACCGTTCTTGGCCGGCTTCTGGAACCCGTAGCTGAATCGGTGGGGCTCAACCGTGCAAAATTGACTGCTGTGGGCTCTCACGATACGGCAAGCGCTTTTGCCGCTGCCCCTGTCGAAAATACTGACGACGCACTTATCATCAGCTCAGGCACATGGTCCATAGCAGGAAAACTTGTGCCTGGGCCTGTTACGTCAGCCGGCGCCAGGGCGGTCAACATCAGCAACGAAGGCGGTATCGGAAACACAAGGTTACTGATCAACTGCATGGGGATATGGATCATTCAGGAGATGAGGAGGATATGGAGCGCACGGGACGGTACCAAAACCGAATGGGGCGAAATAACACGCCTGGTGGAAAGCGCGCCCGGGTTTACTGCCTTCATAAACCCGGATGACAGTTCTTTTTACAACCCGCCTGATATGGTGCAGGCCATTCGATTATTTTGTAAAAAGACAGGCCAGCAGGTACCTAAAAACCGCTCTGCTTTTCTCCGTGTTGTGTATGAAAGCCTTGCCATGAAATACCGGACCGTAAATGATAAAATCACGAAGATCAGCCGGAAACCGACAAAAACCGTGAATATAGTCGGGGGCGGCAGCAAAAACGACGTTCTCAACCAGTTCACCGCGGACTCCACCGGGCTATCAGTACTGGCGGGCCCTGCTGAAGCAACCGCGGTTGGAAACATCATGGTGCAGGCTTCGGGGCTTGGAATAATAAACGGGCTCGATGCTGCGTCCGGGCTTATAAGGAAAGCTTTTAAGATCAGGGAGTACAAACCCCGCAAACATTCGGTGTGGGCCAGAGAATATGATCGTTTTATGAAGATAGTTTCAACATCTAAAAGCTGAACCAGTTTCTTACGGGAATTCATTTCAGGAGTTATTAATGCTTGATAACCGACTAGCGGTTCCTGATAACCGACTAGCGGTTCCTGATAACCGACTAGCGGTTCCTGACATACTTGCTCTGTTTGATATCGACAACACTTTGACAAGGAGTTCTATTACCCACAGGGACGCATTTTTCACGGCGATAAAAAACATTTACGGGATAAACACAGGTTTTGCCGGATTGAATCCTCACGGAATGACCGACAGGCAAATAATCTCCGAGGTACTGAAAATAAACGGCGTTGAGGAGCACAGAATCGACGAAGGTATGGAAAAATGCCTGCGGGACATGGCAGAGATATTTATAAGAAACGTGGAGAATGAAAACCTGGTCATTCTCGAGGGAGTAGCGGATCTATTAAAAGAACTTCACAACCGTTCAGTTTTAATGGGGCTTGTAACCGGCAATGTTGAAGCCATTGCCTGGGCTAAATTAGAGATAGTAGGCCTGGACCATTATTTTAAGATGGGAGGGTTTGGAAGCGACGACAGCATCAGGGCCAATCTGGTAAGACTTGCGGTTGGCAAGGCTGTAAAGGATTTCGGTTTTTCCAGCGGAGGGGATGTTTTTCTGTTCGGAGATACGCCGAAAGACATTATAGCAGGTAAAGAAGCAGGGGTGAAGACGGTTGCCGTTGCCACCGGGATTTTTTCCAGAGGGGAGCTTTCCGGATCAAACCCCGATTATATCTATGAAAGCTTCGGTGATTTCAGCAGTATAATAAATAATCTGGGTTTGTAGCGATCGATACGGGAGAAGACCGCAGCGGACATTCAGACAGCAAGATTTTTCAGGTTCAAAGCCGCTTCAGAAAGGGTCTCGATTTTTTTGCAGAAAGCAAAACGTACAAGGCGTTTACCCTCTGACGGGTCCCGGGTGTAGAAGACGCTTGGAGGGATCGCTGCCACTTTACACTGCTTGACAAGATACCTTGCGAACGCCCGGTCATCACAATCAAGAAGTCGGGTAAAATCCGCGAGAATGTAATACGTACCTGCCGGGACTGACACACGGAATCCAGTTTCCTTCAGGGCCTTTAACAGGAGGTCCCTGCGTTCCAGATACTGCTCTCTCAACTTCCGGTAATACTCACTGTTATCCGACTGTAGTACCATCGCAATGGCTGCCTGGAAAGGGGTAGCTACAGCAAAGGTCAAAAACTGATGAGCAGCCTGCACCGCGGCAATTAGTTGGGCCGGGCCGCTGGCCCATCCGACTTTCCACCCTGTCAGTGAAAAAGTCTTTGCGGCGCTGGATATGGTCAGTGTTCGCTCCCGCATGCCCGGTATTGATGCGATAGGCACATGCTTTGCTCCGTCGTAGGTCAAATGCTCATAAACTTCATCTGCAGCAACGACGGTATCATGCTTTTCGCACAGGGCCGCGATACCCTCAAGTTCAGCCTGTGTAAAAACTTTGCCGGTCGGATTGTGGGGTGTGTTCAGGACAAGCAGGCGGGTTCTCCTGCTGAAACATTTTTCGAGCTCTTTGAAATCAATACTGAAATCAGGAAAACGAAGCGTATAATAACGCCCCACCGCTCCTGCGATGGCCGCGCAGGCCGGATAGCTGTCATAATAGGGCTCGAAAAAGACTACTTCATCTCCCGGGTTCAGCAGCCCGAGGAATGTGCTGGCCATGGCCTCGGTAGCGCCGCTGCATACAACCAGCTCCGTATATGGGTCATATTTCAATTTATAATGCTGCTGAATTTTTTCTGAGAGCGCCTCGACCAGGGGCTGATACCCCATCGAACGAGCGTATTGATTTTGCCCCGAGCGAAGCGCCCGCACCGCGTTTTCCAGTATCTCGGAAGGCGCGTCGAAATCAGGGAAACCCTGCGACAGGTTTATCGCTCCATGTTCCTGAGCGTAACTGGTCATCTCGCTGAAAATCGTTGTTCCGAAAGGGGCAAGTTTCTTCGAAACCAAGAACACCTCCCTGATGTGGGCTGTCCACACTCTTTATCAGCATAATTAGTTCCTGATAACCGACAAGCGGTTCTTGGGGCCTATACGGGCTTTCCCGGCTTAAAGTCGAGCAAGCTCGACATCGTCGGATTCCCCGAAGTTGCCGGGGTTTTACCCGGCGTTGCGCCAACTCACTTTATTGAGCGGCTTTATCGCGACTAATTAGTTTAAAAAGAGCAGGAAAATCGGTTACAAGGTTTTTCCATCCATGATTGTAAAATAATCCAAACATTTAACGATAATCCACAGTTTTTAAAATGTCAAGAAATGATTGCAGAAAGCGTTTGTAAAAAGGCGCACAACTTTCACAATTGGAAACATTTTCGTTGAAAAAAGTTTAATAACGTTTTAAAATTAAAAGCAAAGGGATATAGATATTTTACGTGCTCCAATCAGCATAAAAATCGGTTCAAACATGGAAGGAAAAAAATGAAAATGTACAAACCGCTCAGTTTCGCGGGGGCAGTGGTGTTTGCTGTGTGCGGACTGTTTTTTCTTTTTTTGCCAAACAGGGTCTATATATTTTTTAATGTTATTTCAAGGGCCCTGGGTATGCCGCGCACACCCGTTAAAGACATCGGGTTTTTTTACATCTATACAATCGGCTACTTTTACATCATGTCCGCGCTTGCCTTTTTAATGTTCCGCAACCCCGACAGCAGACAGTACCCGCTACTTCTGGCCAATGGTTCATTTGCTGTTTCGATTTTATCTATTGCACTGTTTTTGATACACAAACCATATCTGATTTATGCTGCAAGCCTGATCGCGAATGGAATCATAGGCGCTCTCGCTTTATCAGGGTCCTTAAAATTGAAAAAAAGATCACTCAAAGGGCAGGTGTCCGGGAACCTGCCGGATATGCCAATCTCTGAACAGGAGAATTGATAAAAGCAAGCCTGTATTTTCAGGGTTCATCCTGCCAATTTTTTCAGATACTCTTTAGGGTCGCCTTTGTAATCTTCAACCTGTTTGATAATCTCAACCGTATTTTTAAGATCATACCCCTGCTTCTCGTAAAGACTGTAAAAAAGCGACAGGTCTCCCGTGTATCTTCTATAGATCAAAATATATGCGTTATTCAAACTCACATTCTCAATCTGTTTAAAAGAGTCGGTAATAAAACGATTGTCATAATCCGCCGCAAAATTCTCGATAAAAGTTTTAAATATTTCTTCCCGTTTTCCGATCTTGTACTCCCGTCCGGTGTCTTCCCCGTAAACAGCGTCGAGCTCGTCATACAAGTCTTGCATCAGTCCCAGAAAGGTGTCCAGATCTTCCATGTAATCGATCAGCTTTAAATAATAATCGGATCGGGCACCATATTTGTGCTTTAGAAAATTCAGGGCCCCCTCATTTCCGACAAAGGTCGCAAACTCTTCATTGAAATTTATCCTGTTTTTTAAAAAAAGCGTTGCGTGGGTCTGTTCATGTATTATTAGTGAAGCGATGCCAAAAGCGGAATAGTCGTCCATTGAGCTGTACACAGGGTCGGTAAAAAAACCAAGCGTGCTGAACGCATCCACTTTCCTTATATATACATCAAGGTCCTTTTCGCGGAGCATTTCAGCTTCCCTCCGGGCATCTTTTCTTTCATAAAACCCCTTGTATGGAAAGGATCCGAAAAAAGGGAACGACCACTCGTAGGGTTCAAACCTGTCCTTCTCGCTGGCGGATACTACATCGACAAGATAGTCTCTTTCAATTTCAACATATTTTGAGTAATTCTTATCGTCTTTGAGCCCGATCGTCTCTACCGCGTATTTCTTTACTTCCTTTACGAGAAGGAGCATGTTCCTGCTGCCCCGGGGCAGGTTCTCGTCTTTCAACACCTCATCGATATTCCGGGCGCTGGACATGTGACGCACCATGTAAGAGCCCTGCTTTGCAATATAGCATTGGTTTAAAACCAATAGCACCAGCAGGGCCGCCGACACATAACCGATCTTTTTAACAGGTTTCATATTCAATATATCGATCCGAAAACAGATATTAACTCATCTACTGGTCAAAAAGCTTCCCCGACCCCTATATCTATACTGACCTCGTCGCTGCCGAACCCCAGATCGACACGGAGTTTTAATCTTTCCTCCGGGAAAACCCCGACCCTTATCCCTACCCCGCCCGAAGGCTTCAGCTCTCGAAATGATACATCCCTCAATGACCCCGCTACCTGCCCGACACCGGCAAAACCCACAAACCCGAGCCTCCGGAACAGGGGCAACCGGTACTCTGTCTGGAAAACCGCAAAGTGTTTATCCATAAAACGGTTCCCGGCATAGCCGCGCAGATATTTACCCAGCGAGTTGAGCTCCTGAAAAGGCGGATCTCCGGCCAGGATTCCCGCCGCGACCTGGAAAGCGAGAACATGCGACGCAAACAGGGGCTGGTAATAGCGCAGGTCCACTGAAAATGAGCTGAACACGTAATCACTGTTCAAATAAGCTCCGTAAAACCTTGAGTTAAACTGATGATAACCGCCGCTTTCAGGAAAAACCTTGTTATTCCTCGCGTCCCAGGCAGTAAATATTCCAATACCTGAGATCCCTCCACCTTCGCTGCCCGGGACAGTTCCCCCCGCAAGCAATTTCCCCTCTTCAACATTTGTTATTTTTGTGTTTTTATATTGATACCCGAGTCCCGCATACAGACCGGAATAAAGCCTTTTCGAAAGAGAGACCCAGAGATCAAAATTTCTTGAAGTGTAGTATTCTCTATCGGATCTGATTGTGTTATTTCCTATACCATAAAAAGAAGCCGGCCCCCCGAAGTAGGCCATGTTTCCCAAAAGCTTGTATTCCTCTTTTTTCCAGGAAATTACAGGCGTAAACCAGAAATTCAACTGCCTGTTCAAGGAATAAGTTGCGGCAAGGCTTACAGAAGAAACCCGTTTCTCAGGCTCCGGCTGCATGTTGAGCATCATCGCCGCACCTACGACAAGGCTGGTTTCTTTTCTGTATGAAAATAAAATCCGCGGGATAAACTCCACTTTTTTTTGTGGGCCGGGTGCCTGGCGGTAACGATTTTTACCGTATTGTTCGTATCCGGCTTCTGCATTTCGTGGATTGAAGCTGGTGCAGTATAATAAGTATGCCGCTAAAAACAGCCATAAAAATACAAACCCCCATTTCATAGACATTTCACCGCATATCAGCCTTTTACACCTGTTCAAGAGCTTTGAATTTCTATCACGAGGATCGTCAGATCATCTTCAAATTGAATTTTTCCGCTCCATTCGTCCAAAGCCTGAACGAGAGAACCCAATGTCTGCTGTAATGTCGTGGTCCCCTTTTTACGAAATACCTCCAGCATACGTTCATTACCGAATTGCTCGCCCTTTTTGTCCCTCATCTCCACAGCGCAGTCAGAATAAAGGACCAGGCGGTCCCCTTCGTTTAAATGAAAGTCACAGTTTTCATAATGACCGTTATCACTGAATCCTATCGGTAAACCCGGTATCCTCCACATTTCCGGTTCAGCGTTGACAGGAAGGTATATTATACCCGGGTGACCTGCTGAAACATAGCGAAGGTCATGACTTTTCAGATCTAAAATCCCGTACAATAGAGTAAAATATCTTCCGGCAGTGCTGTCAATGGGAAACTGCTTATTGAGTTTTTCAGCAACATTTCCCGGGGATTCCACAAAAGCGCTGAAGTAATCGCCTTTTCTCTGAACAAGCAAATTAGACTGGTCCGGGTTGGGGGACAGAAGCTGATTCAATGTCACCGATAAAAGCGCCGCGGGTACACCGTGTCCGCTTACATCCAGCACATAAAAACCAACCTTATCTCTATCGAGCATGAAAACATTAAAGAGATCCCCTGCCAGTTCTTCGCAAGGTTTAAAAAACCAGGTATAATTCAAACCCTGTATATCCTTCTGCACGGTCGGCAGAAGCGCGGTCTGTATCTTGGCTGCGGCTTCAAGGTCGCTGCTCATCCTTTTATTTGCTTTTTTCAGCGCCCTGTTTTGATCCGCCAGGATCTGCTCCAGGGAAAGGATCCGCTCCCCTGCCCTCAAGCGGACCTTCAATTCATCAGAATCGAACGGTTTTGTTAAAAAATCATCCGCACCGGCCTCCATCCCCTTGATCAGATCTTCTTTCTGGCCCTTTGCCGTAACCAATAGAGTGTACACATAGCCTGATCGGCGGCAGGACCTTATGCGCCTGATCAGCTCGAGGCCATCCATACGGGGCATTTCCCAATCACTGATAACAATCGGAAAGATCTTTTTTTCAAATTCATCCCAGGCTTCTTCCCCATCGTGAGTAACACACACATGATAGTTATACTGTTCCAGCACATCCCTCATATATTGTGCCTGAACCCGGCTGTCTTCAGCGATCAGCACGCTAATTTTTTCTTTCATCAAAGATTCCGAAATTGCTGTAAATCGTAATTTTTGAAAAATCAAACCGCGGGAGCTAATTAGTCCGAATATGCTTCAACTTCGCCTCTATCATCCTTTTATGAGGTACATGAAGCAGGCTGGAAAGTTTATGAACGATATGGTCCTCATACTTATCGAGCCGGCCGTCTGCATATATGATCTGCCAGATATTTTCGACAACGCGGTACTTCTCTTCATCGTTGAAATGCTTGTTGATAATATTTGTAAAATGCCAGATATCAATACTTCCCTTTCTTTCCTCCTCCGATACCTTCAGCAACTCGCTGACTTCCTCATTTTCAAGGTCAAAAGACTTTTTGAGGATCCTTAAAATACGCGCGTTCTCCTTCGGGCTGTAATCTTCATCAGCATGCGCAACCTCAAGCAATATTACAGCTGTCGCAACACGGACACGCATTGAACCGCTATTCGCCCCGGACTCATTTTCATGTTGTGCGCTGCTGGTCAGAAGGTTTTTGATCTTTTCAAACATTTCAGGTACCTGGATAACGATACTTCCAAGTGTCCGAAACGTCAATTAAATACTTTCAACCTGGTAAGTTCCGCCCAGTTGCTGGACTTCTAAAAACCGGATATCTCAGTCGCTCTTATCGTTTAAAAAGAGGTCATGGTAAATATCCGGATGCATCTTCTTGATACACTCAGGACAGAGACCGTGACTGAACTCGGCATTACTGTGCTTCTCAATATACTCTTCAACCTGGTACCAGAATCCCTTGTCATCCCTTATCTTTTTACACTCGGCACATATAGGGACCAGCCCGCTTAAGGTTTTAATCTTTGAAATCGCATCGTTTAATTCATTGATGATCTCTATCTTTTGATTCTCACTTTCTTCATACAATTCCAATGTCCTGCTTTTATAAAGGGCGATCGAGATAATTTCCCCAAAAACGCCTGCCAAATTAGAATCTTCCTCCTTAAATCCTTCCTCCTTATTAGCCAGTACCAATAATCCGACCACTGAATCATTGATCACCAGAGGCGAGATCAATATATTATCTACTTTCTGCCCTTCGGGATATTCTTCTGTCCATTTACTCTTTTTTAAATCATTACTACAAATAGGTTCACAGGTTTTATACGCTTCTTCCAGCATTCCCCGGATAGGCACGGAAAAGCTGCGGTCCTCTTTCGGGGGATAATTGCCCGAATCAATAAATATATATTCATTTTCTGCTCCATTCTTAGAAAGAAGCGAAAGATACCCTTGGGTTGCGCCTATTATCGATTTACAGAAATTATAGATCTGCCTGGCTGTGTTTTTGAAGCTTTTGTGTTTCAACACAATTCTTGAAGCCTTCAGGAGGGCTGCCATCTCATTTTGTTTTTCGTTTAGAAGTCTATTTTTACTGTTTTTTTTCATTATAACAAAAGAATACATCGTTACCCACACAGCAGCAGTAAGGACCCAAAATCCGGCCTTTATAAAAATCTGGTATGGCGCAAATGATAAAAGGGCTTTCAATAGAAATTCATTTTTAAAAACAGCCTGTAATGCAGATACGGTCACCCAGTTTAACGGCAGAAGAACCACTACCACCGCAAAAAAATAAAAATGCCTATTCTTCATTTCTGCCATATTATTTATACTGCAATCCTCATGCCTTAATATTGAAAAACCATTTATTACTGCACCCTGTACAGATTTATAACTGATTGAATAACAATTAATTATAACACCATTCCAATAAAATATAAAAAAGGAGGCTATAAAATCACCATGACCTTGAAAAAAGTGTCATAAATAATAAAGGGTGTAACAAAATAATGACAAACAGGAAATTTAATACCGGGTGCAAAGCCGTTGGTATATTCAGCAGTTGAACTGACTGTTGCCAATATAATTAGTTCTTGTTGCCACGCCGTATAAAACACGGAGTAGCCGGGCTTGCCCGGCTTAGTCGTGGCCGAAGTTGTCACCAAGAACTATTTAAAAATTAATGAAATATATAAAAAAATGGTTTAGAATATAAATGATAGTCTGTTTTTTGTTGCAAAATATGTTCGGGTATAATACAATACAGAATATTGGAGATCGAATTCATGAAAATTAAGGACAAGAAGATTTTCGATATTATCGACGAGCTGGGAAGTAGGTACAACATATTTACCCATAATCAGTTTATTAATTATTATCTCCTTGATTCAACAATACCAAAAAATGACTGGATGGATATAGATGATATGATAAATTCCAATAACACATATGAAGAAGAAGGATATGATCTTGATAGACTGTACACACAAATACTGGCTTTTACCTCTTTCTTAACGATCATTAAAGAAGAAATATGGCCCAGAATACAGAACGAGGCGCACCGCCGCATGGATAAGATGACTTCCGACAGTAGACTCCTTTATAAAATGACGCTCGACAACACACCTTCAAACATTAAGACTTTTAACAGCCTGATAATAGATCTGTTCATAAATGTAAAAAGAGTGGATAAAACAAAGAACGGTGAAGAACATGCGCTGTTCAAAAAACTGAATTTTATAAAGATTATCCAGGAAAGATTGAACAGCTGATCCTCATTAAACACTTCTTACAAAACTTCCGGGGCAGGACAGATATCATAAGTGTCTGTGGCTTTTTCTGCCTAGTCTCTATCCAATACCCCACGCACCTTTCTGGCAAGCACGGTGGGTGTAAAAGGTTTCTTTAAGAAAGGGACCTTCTTTCCTAAAGTACCTTTATTGGATATTTCCTCTTCCGAATAACCCGAGATATACAGCACCTTGGTCCCGGGGTGGGTCTTTATGACTCTTTTAACCAGATCAAACCCGCTTACGTCGGGCATGATTATGTCAGTTATCAATAGATGGATCATCATCTCTTTATTCTGTCTGCAAAACTCCAGAGCTTCATTGCCATCCTTGGCCTCGATGACAGAATATCCAAAACCTTTCAAAAGTGTCCCGACCATAATCCGCACGGCGCTTTCATCCTCTACGACAAGAACAGTTTCGTTCCCCCCCTCTGTTTCCAGTTTTCGCTGCGGCGTTTCTTTTTTTTCAATTTTTTCCTCCGCCCGGGGCAGGTAAATTTCAATCGCAGTCCCCTGGTGGACCTCGCTGGTAACCCTGAGTTGGCCGTTGTTCTGTTTGACGATCCCGTATGCTGTGGCCAGACCAAGTCCGGTCCGTCTTCCTCCTTCCTTTATAGAAAAAATAGGATCCATTATAGAAAAAATAGGATCCATAATGTGCCTTGCAGTTTCTTTATCCATACCATGCCCTGTGTCCTTCACAGTCAGCCTTACATAAGGGCCCGGGGTAACTTCCGGGTATTTTTCACAATCTTCTTCATCCAAATTGACATTTCTGGTTTCAAATGTAAGCGCCCCGCCGTTGGGCATTGAATCACGGGCATTTGCCGCAAGGTTCATAATCACATGTTCTATCTGCCCCGGGTCGGCAATAACAAGCCCGACGTCTATTTCAAGCACGGTGAAAAATTCGATGTTTTCACCGATAACTCTTCTGAGCAGCATGTCAAGATTATTTACTAATTTATTGAGATTGAACGCCCTTGGCCTTGACACCTGCTTTCGGCTGTACGCGAGAAGTTGTTGAGTTAACGCGGCTGCCCGGTGGGCTGCCTTGTTTATTTCATCCGCGCTTTGAAAAGCGTTCTCAGGCAGCAGATTGTTCATCATCAGCATCTCAGAATACCCTATTATCGCTGTCAGAAGATTGTTAAAATCGTGGGCGATACCGCCTGCAAGACGTCCTACCGCCTCCATTTTTTGCGACTGCTTGAGCTGGTCTTCAATACATTTCAGACCGGTGATATCATAAGCGGTCCCCATAATACCCCGCTCGGAGCCCGTGTGGCTCCTGTACAGCATAACATTAAATCTGAGATGTATTATATTTCCGGATTTCGATATATATGCTGCCTCGTAACTGCTAATTTTTTTATCGATAAGTTCTTTTAAAAACTCGTCAGCATCGAATTTTATCGATTCCGGTGACTGAAAATCCGAAAATTTACTTCCTATCATCTCGGTGGATTTGTAGCCGAGAGCATCTTCCCAGGCTTTACTCAGGTAAGAGATACGGCCTTTCAGGTCGCACCTGTACTTGAGGTCCGTTGAATTTTCAATCAGTGTTCGAAACTTCTCCTCGTTCTCTGCCAGCCGGGCATGTTCATCTTTTAATCCGGATAATGATTTTTCCAGTTCTTTAACCTTGCTCCTCAGAGTTTTTAGCTCATCTCCAAGCTGTTCTTTTTCTCTTATTTCTTTCGCCACTTTCACCCTCAACACTTTTAATTTAAGATTTTCCTGTCTCTGATCTGCACTTTTCCTCTTTACTCATTTTTCGATAATTTTGTTTCTAATAAATTCTATTTCACTAATTACATTTTAAACTATGAAACGGCCTCATTCAAATTTATATATTTTCATTATAGCCGCGCCACGCTCTTTTACCGGTCACTCAGATACTTGACTTCAACCTCCCTGGTGATTGGTATCAAGGACGAAAATGTGTATATTTTATTCAGGATAATATCATTTATTATTACACCTTTCGGGATCAGCAGGACGCCGTTTTCTAAAGTGATTTCATCCAAAAGATACATGTTCGGTTTCAGGTCCTTTATCCTGATCCTTGCTAATAGATTGTGCTTCAGGGCACCGCTCTTTGTGATTATTTTGATAAAACTGGTTATAATATCCGGGTCGTAGGATTTGTAAGACCCGTCCTTGATTTTTTTCAGCGCTTCATCAAAACCAAATTCTCTTTTGAACCTGAAAGTATCGTAATCACTGGCGATCTTTATTATTTGCGCCCCGATCGGAATATGGGAGCCCCTCAACTGATCAGGAAACCCGCTGCCGTTATACTCTTCGTGATGGGAACGTATAATTTTTGATATTTTTCGCAGGTTTTTTATGGCCCCGATTATCTTCTCTCCGATCACCGGGTGATATAAGAAAAAATTTTTACTTTTTTCGTCAAGCTGATCAAAATCCAGCATGAAAATATCATCGGTTGCGCCCACCATCCCTATATCATGAAGAAATGCAGCGTGGATAATTATCTCCTTTTCATCCTTTTCGATCACAAGCTCGTTGCACATCAGTTCAGCAAACCCGGCTACTCTCTTTGCATGGGACGCGAGGTCCTTGTGAAAAAGCGATATAATACCTGTCAGAAGGTTGATAATCTCGTCAAAATTCTGTTTGAGAACATTATTCACCTGCTTCAACTTGCTTATCACCTGCCCGAGCTGAGAAGTTCTCTGCTCAACTTTTTGTTCGAGACTCTCATTGAAAACTGTTAACTCCCTGTTCTTTTTCCAAATGATCTTGCTCATTTCCTCATTTCGTTTTTTCAGGGCCGAGTATTCCAGAGCCTTCGTTATTGTGACTTTGAGGTCATCGTCATTCCAGGGCTTTGTCAAAAACCTGTAAACCTCGCCGCTGTTGATGGCTTCGAGTGTCGAAGGCATATCAGCATAACCTGTAAGCATGATCCGCAGCACATTCGGGTATTTATTTTTAACATACTTAAGAAAATCGGTACCGCTTAATTGCGGCATCCTCATATCCGATATCACTAAATCTATGTCGTTCAGCCCCAGAACCTTTAACCCCTCCGTCCCGCTTGAAGCAGTAAAAATATCAACATCATCATTGTTAAAAAACAGGCGCTTGAAAGCCGACAGTGTATTTAATTCATCATCAACGAACAGGACCTTATTTTTTACCATAATTCAATCCCCCAGGGGAAACAAATCTGCCGAAAACAACACCGTTTTTTATAAAATTTCTTCCCTAATGCGAACAAGCCGCATTTTTTGATTTTAAATATGTTTCCTGCAAACTAAAGTTTGCGCAAAAAAAACAAAGAAATTGTTATAAAGGTACTAAACTATATACTAATTAAATCTAAAGCTA
>DRHN01000056.1 GCA_011049595.1 Spirochaetota bacterium
ACATATTGTCATCAGGGACGGTGGAACCTTCCCGGTCCGGGGAAACGTTCGAGGTTTAAGGTCCGTGTCGAGGCAGGCTGGGGGCCGCGGCCCAACGAGCTTGACGTTCCGGACAGGAAGTGGCACGGTGAGCTTACCCTGGAAGAAGGCAGGATCCTCGGTGTTGAGCCGTGCTGGGTTTCACCGGGACATGGCAGCCCGCAGTGGCAGGGAGGCAGGGTTAAATTCGACATGGTGAGCTCGTCGAGTGACCTTAAAGAGAGGTCGCAAAATGCAAACGTGTTCGAGTTCGAAACCGGGACGGACCGCAGGCTGAAACTACGGCTCAACGGCCTCGAAGAAGAGGCAACGGTCGCGGACCTGGCGTCGTGCAGCCGGATCCTCTGGTACAAGGACGAGTGCGTGAAGATGCTCCATGAACTGACCGGGCTTCGACCCGGAAGTCCTGAGAGGGAGGACATTTACTACATCATGTCCTATCTGGCAAAGATACACCGTGTCATCCCTGAGTCAGGCTACAGCGCTGAAGTGGTTATAGAGGATGATGAACCCCTGAAAGGTGAGACGAATTACCGCGTAAGGGTAGAACAGCGTAACGCTCAGCGGGCATGGTCCAGCCCCATATGGGTGAGACCTGAGGAGGTTTCACAATGAATAAGCTGCATATGGCGCAGCCGATCAGGCTGCACACAAAAACAGCGCCGAACCGCATCGTGTACCACCCCATGGAGTGCTGCGATGCCGATGAAAGAGGCGATCCAACCGATCTTACGCTGGAACGGTACAGGAAATTCGCCGAAGGGAAACCGGGTTTGATATTTGTCGAAGGCTGCAAGGTAACGAAAGAGAGCCATGGAAGAATCCGCGATCTCGGGGTAGAGCCGCACAACATAAAGGGTATGTCAAAAATCGTTGATACTATACGGGAAGTCAGCCCTGGTACGCTCATCCTGTTCCAGATCTCCCACGACGGCCGCCGTTCAGGGTCGTTTTCACGTGTTGTGTCGGTATATCCTACCGGCGACCCGGATATCCATGTGCTCACCACAGATGAGCTTGTCGCGATAGAAGATATGTTCGCCCAGTCAGCATGGGTTGTAGAACAGGCGGGCGGTGACGGTATCGATTTCAAGACCTGCAACGGATATCTCGGTTCGGAGGTGCTGCGGCCGGCCAATACCCGATCGGACGGGTACGGTGGTAGTTTTGAGAACAGGACGCGGTTTTTCAGAGAGACCGTTGACAAAATGCGAAAACGCGTAAGTAATAACTTTATTCTCGGTGCCCGTATTTCGCGGGAGGTGATCCCGGGAGGCGTGGGTAGTTCCGGGTCAGACAGTTGTGAGGAGGACCTTTCCGAGTTCGTAGATTTTGCCCGGCTGATGGAGCAGGAGCGAATGCATTACGTGAGCGTGCATGTCAGCAATGCAGCTTATTTTGCCGAGAAGTGGGTACAGATGCCCACAAACAAAAACCCCCAGGACGTATTCGTTCATTTCAGGCTGACCAGGATGATCAAAGAAGCTGTAAGCATGCCTGTCATGGGGGCAGGCTACTCCTATCTTGGAAATGGAAAAAACAAACTTACCGGGGACAAGCCTGAAATGAAGAGCTTTACCTACTGGGCAGAAAAGAATCTGGAAGAAAAAAGCACGGACATGGTCGGTGTGGGGCGCCAGTCATTTGCAGACCCTCATTTTGCGCGAAAGATCCTCGACGGAAAGGTGGACCGGATCGATTACTGCCGCACCTGCCAGGACTGTTTCAGGCTTGTCACCCATCAGGAGCGCTCGGGGTGTGTAGTCTACGATAAGCGTTACAAGGAGTCATATCGTCTTTTGCAGCAGAAACAAAGGTCTGAGAAGGACAATCGCGGCAGCAGGACCTGCACCTGAGTTGAGGAGGGTTATATATGAAATTCGGAGTAAACACCTTTTTGTTTACCTCACCCTTTACAGATGAGAGTACCGGTATTTTAAAAATGATAAGGAAGATAGGTTTTGACGGAGTCGAGATTTCTCTCGAGAATGTCGGCGATTTTGATTACGGCGATACCCTGAAGGCACTCAAGGATAACGGTCTTGTATGCTGCTCGGTGTGCGGATTCTTTACGGGGGATAGAGATCTTCGGGGTAACCAATCACAGCAGGATACGTCGAAACGGTATATCATGGAGTGCATCGATGCATGTTTTGCTCTGGAATGCGATCTGCTGGCAGGGCCTTTTTATTCGGCTATCGGACGCGCGCGAAAGGAAACCGAAGAGGCAAAGGAGGAACAGTGGAGGGCCGTAGTCAATAATCTGAAAGAGCTCTGCTCCTATGCCCAAAAGCGCGGCGTGTATCTTGCTCTCGAGCCCATGAACAGGTGTGCCACAGATTTCATGAATATCTGTGGACAGGCAATCGATATGATATCGGATGTGGGGAGCCCGATGCTCAAAATCCATCTGGATACCTATCATATGAATATCGAGGAAAAAAGCGCCCCGATGGCCATACTCGATGCCGGTGCAGACCTGTTTGACATTCATGTCTCCGAAAACGATCGGGGTACACCGGGCACCGGGAGCATCGACTGGAAAGGTATCAGGGATGCGCTTGTCAGAACAGGGTATGACCGGTATGTGGTTATCGAAGCGTTTACACCCGAGATACCGGTAGGGGGATTGGCTGCGTCCATCTGGCGGTCGACGGAAAAGAGCAACGTGGATCTTGCGAGGAAAGGTCTTTCATTTCTCAAGGCGCTGTTTGCGGAATGATCAAAAAGGGAGGGCAACCGTATGTCGAGTGAACGGACCGGAGTGGGTATCATAGGCACAGGCAGAAGAGGTTTTGAGCTTGGGACCTGTATAATAGACCTTTATGGCACAACGCAGTTGGAAATAAGGGCCCTTTGTAATAGAACAAGGGTGCGCATGGAGGAGGCTAAAGCATCCTTTCTTTCCAGGTACAGGAACCGGCACGGTGTCTCGCCGTCTATGACGCTTTACGAAAAGTATGATGATCTTATCGGGGACCCGGATGTGGATCTTGTCCTGGTGGTCACTCCCACCTATGCGCACGAAGAGCCTGCAGTCAAAGCGGTCCGCGCGGGTAAGAAGGTATTTCTCGACAAGCCGATCGCGCAGAACCTTGAAGGGGCGCTGAAAATCCGGAAAGCAGAGCAAGAAAGCAACAACCCGCTGGTCATGGGGTTTACCCGCAGGTTCGAGCAGAAATGGCTCGACACTTTCGAAATCATACAGGGCGGGGCGGTGGGTGATGTAAAAATGCTCCTCCACAGGGCTGTGGTTCCCTACCACAATATATTTCAAACCTATATGCGGCGGCTCGAATGGTCTGGCGGCGCGCTGGCTGAGAAGGTGTCGCACCTTTTCGATGTGCTCAACTGGTTCGCAGGTGAGCCCCCGGACAAGGTCTCGTCATTCGGCGGGAGGCTTGTTTATGTCCCGCAAGAGAATGCTCCGAAGCGCTGCCGGGAATGTGATCGTGTATGCCCCTATCGTGTCGGAGAAAAGCAGGAGATGGTCAGGCAGGACAATATGGTGGATTTCGGGGATTCACGGGCACTGGAGACCGAGCTGATAAAATTGCATGATATTTGCGTCTGGCTGCCGGGCGCGGACATAAACGATCATGGTATCGTGAATGTAGCGTATCCCGGAGGAATCAAGGCAACTATATTCTGGTCGCTTTTCGGTCCCGATTCTGACGATCAGGAGACTCTTGAGATTGTGGGGGAGAAAGGAAAGATACTTCTCACAAGGCACCCCGGAAGGATCGATGTTATAAGCGGCTACGGTGAGAGGCATGAAGTTTTTGACAAAAAGCCGGATAGATTCGAAAATTCACATTTCGGGGCCGATCACCGGTTGATAGAAGAGCTTGACCGATTCTGCAAAACAGGCGTTTCCCCTGTGTCGGCAAAGGAGGGGCTCGGGTCGGCGCGTCTTGTTGAAGCATCTCACCGGTCGGTGGATGCAGGCGGGGAGCTCGTTTACATGCGTAACGTTGCGGGAGCAGAGCTGCTGTGATAGTATATTAAGAAGAGCCGGATGACCGGTAGGGGTCACCTGACAATTACCCAGGATGAACATGGAGATTTTAGTACTTTCGCTGCTCACGATCATCGCTTCATTCATTGCCGGAGTATCGGGTTTCGGGTTTGCCGTTTTTCTGATGAGCTTCTTTCCGATTTTCCTGGGGGTCAAAGATGCCAACGTGCTTGTATCGCTTGCCGGGATTGCGTTTACGGTCTATATGTTTGTACCGTTTCGCAGGAAAGTGAGATGGTGGATTGTTGCCAGAGTCATTGCCGGAATGGCGGTTGGCATCCCCGCAGGTGTCTGGGTCCTCGTCAGGATTGACGAAAGATTCCTAAGTATCGGGCTTGGTACCTTTATTATCCTCTACGTTGTATATGATCTCCTGTTTCGACATAGAATAAAAAAACAGGTTCCCCTTATCTTCGGATACTTTGCCGGATTTCTGGGCGGTGCCTTTGCCGGTGCCATTACGGCAGGCGGGCCGCCGATTGTGGCCTTTTTCTCGTCCCTTAAGTATGACAAAGAAACGACAAAGGCAAACCTGCTTGCGTATATCACGGTGGCCTTACTGTACAAGGCAGTGTTTCTTGTGTATTACCGGCTCATCACACAACAGATGCTGGTATACACCGCAGTTCTCCTTATACCATCATTCATCGGTATGCTGGGAGGTAAAGCCGTTTTCACCAGGATTTCAAACGATGTGTTTCGGAAGGTTGTACTGGGGATTTTATTTATTGCTGCGGTTGTCATTTTAGTAAAGGCTGCTTTTTAAACTATCAACATCGGACAGGGTCAAGTTAAAGCAATGTCGCAAAGCCGGTCGGCAAGGGAGATCACATAGTCCCTGCCTTTTGCTGTATTTTCAAGGGCATCGCGCCACCTGCGCGGGAACGCGTTTATACCGTGATACGCCCCTGTCAGTGACCCTGCCAGGGCCCCGATCGTGTCAGTATCGCCCCCGAGATTAACGGCGCGTATCAGAGCTTCTTCGGGGTCTTCCCAGGCTGACAGAAACGACCAAAGAGCGGCCGGGACGGATTCACTCGCAACACCGCTGACACCTATCACGTTTATGACCTCCTCCGGTTCGGCGGACAGGTTCGCGCCGATCCACGATAATTTCCGGTCATAATCGGAAATGTCTTCGTCCAGGAATTCATCAACAAACTTTTTACCGATAACCGGCTCGCCGGAGGCTCCCTTTTTTATGAGCCTTATTATGCTGACAGCCTGGAGCCTGGCACCGAACTGTGCTATTTCGTGCGTATGTCCTGTAACAGCGGCCTGCCTGACAGCTAACCTTTCTGTTTTATCCTCATCAGGATAACACGCAAGAGGGACGGGGGCCGCTCTCATGGCAGCGCCATTGGCATACGATCCGCCTGGAAGGCGGAATGTGTCCAGCGCCATCCTCCAGGAAGCCCCCGATCTTATTGCGTTCAAAATGTTCCAGACATTGCCGCCGTACCCTCTGTTCTCCTCGAAGTTCAACGCGAACTTCTCTGCAAGGGTGTCATGGTCCAGCTCTCCGGGTTTTTCAAGAAGGGCTTCTGCCAGACCGATCATCATCTGAGTGTCGTCCGTATAGCTTCCGGCTTTACACCGGCGGCCGGGGAGCATGTCCCGGACCTCACCCACGGTACGCTTTATATCGAAGCTGGAATAACCTTCTACAGGCATTCCAAGCGCATCACCGACCATGGTCCCGATCAAGGCACCGCGAAACCGGTCACGCAGCGGTTCACCGGCAAACGCTCCATCGCTCGAACTTAGAGGGTTGTTCTTTTCAAACATGATTGACTCCACCTCACATAGGCCTATTGATATTCAAGTCTTGATGTATAATTTATGATCAATAAAAATAAGTATTAATTTCAGAGTAAATGTTATATTAAATCGATACATTTATCAATACTCATCGTCAGCCCCGTAGGGTTCAGCTTTCAAACGGTGTTGATTTCGCGGTATTACATCAAAATCTTGGCAAATAATTTTTTCATCCTTTAATTAGTGCTTTGTGACAACTCTGGTCACGGCTAAGCCTTAACAGGCCCGACAACTCCGGTCTAAAACCGGCGTTGCACCAAATCACTACATTGAGCCGCTTTATCGCGACTAATTAGTTCTATTTAACTGTTTATATTTCCTTAATTAATATTGAGCCGTTTCACCGCGACTAATCTTAAGAATGCTTAATTGATTCAGAAAATGGATTAGTCGCCAGGAACTAATTATTCCGTGCCTTTTAATATATCAATTTTAATAAAGGAGAGAAATATGGATAAATTGTCTGACCTTGAAAAAATCATGTTATATCGAGATGAAGTCAAACATGAGTTTAACCTTCTTGGATGAGATCAACTATTCTTGTCGCCTGCCAGGCTCAGCCCGTGGGCATTTTGCATGTTCTGGATTGCGGCAGTTGGGTGGTCAGTAATTAGAGCGTACGTTCTGATTTGACACTTTCGATGTTTGGACAGGAGGCTAAAACAAATTTGAAAAATAAATAATAAAACCTTAGTGTTGTAATAAGAAAGGGATAAAGTACCGAAATGATTGAAGAAACTCAAATAAACCTCTTAACCGAAGACGGGCAATATTTTGAAACCCGATTGCTCAATAACTGGGTCCCTGAAGACAAAGCGGGAGATTTCAGCAAAGCCCTCGAAATCAATAATGAGAAACTACGTTTTGCTGTCAAAAAGTCCGATCTATATTCAGCTTTTGTCAAGGAAGGAAAAACCAGACTTTTTAAATCTAGGGTATCAGGGAGTTGTTCACGATACAACCGATCTTAAAATACTGGGGGGGGCTTCTTCCGATCTGCAGTCACTGCAAAAAGATCCGCGATGATAAAGGGTACTGGAGTCAGGTTGAAAATTATATATCCCGGCATTCACGGCCCTTTTCAGTCACGGTATCTGCCCGGACTGTGTGAAAAAATATTATCCTCAAATGCTCGATTTTGAAAAGTAAGGTATCTTTAAATGTAATACCATACACACATGCTTTGTGAATGATCTGCCTGACACTACAATATTATTTCGATTCTTCCTCCCTTTCTGTCAAACAATTATTATTTTATGCTCTGCCATTGAGCCGATTTTACAAGGCCTAAAAACTCTTTTCTATACCATTCACGGTCAATACCGATCGATTGTTCGGCAAGCTCCAATACAAGGCTATAGTCCGCGCTGCCTTTGTACTCAGAGTCTTTCAGGATTAGGGCAAACGCTGCAACGGCGGCAGAAAACTTGAAGTTATCGGATGCCTCGTTTAGTGAAACCGGGTTAAAAGACACGGGTTCTTCGATCAGCCTGCTTTTTTCCTCCCCCGGTTCTTTATACCTGAATTTGATCATCATCATCTCGTTGGAGGCACAGGCATCATCTTTTATGTCCGTTTTTTGATAACGGAGCTCTGTAGCGGTTTCAGCGCCTGCTTCCGTCAGATTTATCTCGTACAAAGCGGTAACAGTGTGC
>DRHN01000057.1 GCA_011049595.1 Spirochaetota bacterium
GCCAAAAAAACAATAAAATTGGTATTAAGGTCCTAATGAGCATGATACCCGGTACATCTCATGATTGAGGTGCAGATGTTGTATTGTCCCCGTGCCGGCACCCGGATCTAAATTACCCCGGTCGGGATGAATTTACCTGAGATCTTAGAAATCCAATATCCTCACATAATTTGCCACTGTTATAATTATCTGTCCGATGCCGAAAAAATGGTAAATTGTCATTATTCGTAATAGAATATAGATATGATGTGATTAAAGTAAGCAAAGGCAAAAAGGCCATTGAGTATTATAATAAGAATATCGATCGATCAATACATTTAATTAGTTCTTGGTGATTAAAGTCGGGTTTCTGCCGAAGCCGTTTACACCTCACGTTCTTGCACAAAAGGTCCGGGATGTACTGGATGCAAAGTAGAACGGTCTGCAAATTCAGGGACCGCGGGATTTCTCAATTCGAGGCATGCCATGAAAAAACCAACATATCAGGAATTGGAAAAGCGTGTAAAAGAGCTTGAACAGGTGGAGGATGAACTGAGGGAAAGCGAGCAGAAGTTCCGGTCTCTTGCGGAAAACTCCCGGGATAACATCACGAGGCATGACAGGGAAGGCAGATACCTTTATGCAAATCCTGCATCGCTCAACTTCGTCGGAGTTACTGAAGATAATATCATTGGTAAAACACGTCGCGAGGTAGGGTTTCCCCCTGAGTTATGTGATTTTTTAGATGATAGGACTTATAAAGTGCTCACTTCAGGAAAACCGGGACAGGAACAATTTGAATGGGAAAGTAAAGATGGAAAAGCCATGCTGGACTGGAGGCTATACCCGGAATTTGATGAGGATGGGGAAGTCAGATCGGTACTGGGGATATCAAGAGACATAACGGAAATGAAAAAAGCAGAGGTAGAGCTTTATAATAGTTATGAACTGCTGAATGCCGTTGTTGAAGGGACAACCGACCTTATTTTTATCAAGGACCTGGAAGGCCGATATGTAATGATCAACCGTTCCGGCGTTGAATTTTTCGGGAAACCAAAAGAAAAGATTATCGGTAAAGACGACACCGTTCACTTCTCACCGGAGGCTGCCCGGCTGCTCATGGAAGCGGACCGTGAGATCATGGATTCGGGTAAAGGGAGGACTTTTGAGGAAGTATTTCAATACAAGGGAAAGACTTTGACGCGGCTCGTTACAAAGGTCCCTCAAATCGATCAGGAAGGCAATGTCACGGGTATCATCGGGATGGCGCGGGATATTACAGAGCGCAAAAAAATGGAAGAAACAATGAGAAAGAACGAGGAGAAATACAGAATAATTACGGAAAACCACATCGATCTGATAGACACGCTCAATATGGAGGGGATAATTCAGTTTGTCAGCCCTTCTTACTGCAGGGCACTTGGTAAAACAGAGGAGGAACTGTTAGGGACGCGATCTATGGATCTGGTTCATGAGGATGATATAAAAGAAACCGCAGAGGCTATGGAGGACCTTTATAAACCCCCGTATAAGTGCTATGTTGAACAGCGGGTAAAAACAAAAGATGGATGGCGCTGGTATGGGTGGGAAGCTAAGACGGTACTGGATGAGAATGACAACCCAACGGGTTTCGTGAGTGTAGGGCGTGATGTTACAGAGCGGAGACAGGTCCAGGATGCTTTAAAGAAAAGCGAGGAGAAATATAGATGGATAATTGAAAACCAGACCGATCTGATCGGAAAATTTGATCGAGACGGGTATATTCAGTTTGCCAGTCCCTCTTACTGCCGGTACTTCGGAAAAACAGAAGAGGAGCTTCTTGGGAAGCAGTCGATGCTGCTTGTCCGTGAGGAGGATAGAGAAAAAACCGCAAAAGCTGTAGAAAACCTCTTCAAGCCTCCCTATAAGAGTTATGTCGAACAACGGGTAATGACAAAAGAGGGATGGCGCTGGTGCGGCTGGGCAGCTAAAGCGGTGCTTGACAGCAGTAATAATGTTGTTTCCCTTATCAGTGTGGGGCGTGACATCACCGATCAAAAACAGCTGGAAGAACAGCTGCAGATAAGACAGAGGATGGATTCACTCGGCACACTCGCAGGAGGGATCGCGCATGATTTCAACAATTTGCTTGTAGGCATTATGGGATACATCGATCTGCTGGACCTTGATGCCGGCAGTCTGTCGGAGAAACAGAAACATTATATAGATAATGCTTTGAAATCATCACAGAGGGCAGCTGATCTTGTGAAACAGCTGCAGACGCTTTCCGTAGGTGTTGTTTCCAGTAAAGCCAGCGTCGACATATATGAAATAGCGGGGGAAGTATTCGGTATGCTTGAAAGGACAACTGACAGACTTATAAAAAAGGAAGTCGGGATGAAGCCCGGAGAGTTTTATGTAACGGCTAACAGCACAGAGCTCAACCAGGTGTTTCTTAATCTCGGGACAAACGCGGTCCAGTCGATAAAAGGGAGGGGGGTGAATCCTGGAGACTATATACGGGTCACGGCCGAAGACTACATTGTAC
>DRHN01000058.1 GCA_011049595.1 Spirochaetota bacterium
AATTTACGAAAAGGATCAGTCTTCCATGTATGATCCTGATATTTTTTATCATCAGATTCCAAAAATTCTTCACTAGAAAAATATAAACGGACAGGTTTAACTCATGAAAAGTCGAAGAAATAAAAACTTTTATAATTTATTAATGAATATCGAGTAGAACAGTTAAAAAGTATGAACTTATAGAACATTTTTATTAGTTTATCAATAAATAATTTATAAAATGTTGAAAAGCACTTGACAAAGAGGACTATATTTATTTACTTGTAGATATGATTAAACATATAGACATAAACGAAGAACAAATTGAGAAGATACTGGATTTGTTAAACGCTTTAAATGATCAGACACGTCAAAAAATTATTATGATTTTTCAGACTCAAAAAGAATATTGCGTTAATGATATTGCCAAACAATTCAACTTAAGCAGACCGACAATATCTCATCATTTAAATTTAATGAAAAGATCTAAAATATTATTAGCAAGAAAAGAGGGAAAGGAGATTTATTATTCTTTTAATAAAGAATATGTTATAGGCAATTTAGAATTGCTAATATCATATTTGAGAGGATGCTGTTAATTTTTTTTTGTACTATATGTAGATATGTTTAAACTCATAGTATGATAAGTCAATATTACAAATTAACTTATAGGGAGAATGGAAATGAAAATTAATAAAATCATGTCAACCAAACGAATCGGAGAGCTTAAACAAGCATCCCTCCAAGCACATAGAGAAGTCTCTATAATAAGGGCAAAAGCATTTACAGAGATTTACAAGAAATTTCCTGATAAGCCACTGATTATTAAAAGAGCTTTAGCATTTAGTGAGTATTTTGAGAAAGTACCCATCTCGATTTATGAAAATGAGTTAATTGTGGGTTCGATTACCGAAAAACGACGCGGTGCATTTCTGGTACCGGAAACGAACATCGACGGTATGGCAGATAAAAGTCAATTCGATCAGGTAAAAAAGAAATTGTTTACAAAAGCAATTGATTCAACATCCAATGTTGTTTCTCTGATAAATCCATCCCTCTCAGGCAAATTGGCAACTGCTGATATGCTTTTGGAAGCGAAATTGGATAGTTTTGAAAATCGGTCAACTTTAAATTTTTCAATCTCTCAGGATGAAAAGAAGGAATTAAACAATATAATTCTACCGTATTGGAAAGAAAGAAACGCATATACTCAATATCGCAAATACCTATCTTTTAAAGAAAAATTCTTAATGGAGCCTACCGTCGCATATGCGGCAGAACATCAGCTCGTGGGTGGTGTCTTTCTTTTTCATCCTAATTTGGAAAAAGTTGCACAAACAGGATTGGGAGAAATCATCAGAGATGCTCAAAGTAAGCATGATTTGATAAAGGGTAATTCTAAAAAAGATTATGAAAAAAGAGATTTTTATGAAGCTATAATTATCACATGTCAGGCATTGATAAGTTTTGCCAACCGATATGCTGATCTGGCTGAATCTATGGCATCAGATGAAAAATCACCTGGCAGAAAAAAAGAATTAATAGAGATTACAAAAATTTGCAGAAATGTACCCGAAAAAAAAGCAAATAATTTCAAAGAGGGTTTACAATCTTTGTGGTTCGCATTTATTGCAGTCGCAAATGATGATGGCGGGCATGAGGTTCCGTTCGGACGATGGGACCAGGTATTATACCCCTTGTATAAAGCTGATATTGAAGCTGGAAAGTTAACCAAAGAAGAAGCCCTTGAGTTATTGGAAGCTTATTTGATCAAAGGGGATGAAGTCGAATTTTTACTTATGAATAAAGCCCAATTTTTCGAGGATGGAAACAGTGCAAGGATAACTTTGACGATTGGTGGTGTTGATGAATCAGGAAATGATGCGACCAATGAAATTTCTTATCTGTTTTTAGAAGCTTTTTCCAATATAAGACTGCCCAAACCAAATCCTGCTGTTCGATTACACAAAAAAACTTCTGAATATTTTTTGAATAAAGTCGTCGAAATTATGGCAGATGGGGCAAATACTATTCAGGTGTTTAATGACGAAAGTATTATCAAAGGGTTTGTTGAACGAGGATTTTCAATGAAAGAAGCAAGGGACTATATTATTACCGGATGTGTTCAACCGATCCCCAAATCTACTTATGGATCTGTTTGTGCCGCGCATATGAGTCTTCCCAAGACTTTGGAAATGTTCTTGAAAAAAAATAAAGAAAAAGATTCATTTAAAAGATTTTTAGAAAAATATATGGCATTTAATGCAGGTATTATAAAATACATCACTAAAACATTAGAATCTGTAGATCGTATCCATGATGAATTGATTCCGAACACATTTATCTCTGCTATTGGGGATGGCCCAATGGAGCAAGGAAAAGATATTAAAAAAGGAAGTTCCAGAAACAATCTAACCGGTGTTGCTCTTCAGGGATTTGGAACAGTGGTTGATTCACTTATGGCGATAAAAAAGGTTGTTTTTGAGGATAAGCGCTTTAGTTTCGGAAAATTGAAGCGGATGCTTAGAAATAATTTCAATGATTTTGAAGCTGAAAGATTTTATTTATTAAATAAAATCGATAAATTCGGAAACGATATTGATGAGGTTGATTCGATTGCTAATGGCCTTGTGGATTTCATAAGTAATGAACTGAAAAAATATACAACCTATAGAGGCGGTAAATATGTGCTGGGAGTCCATTCTGAGAACGGCTCTGTTGTTTTTGGCCAAACGGTAGGGGCCACACCTGACGGAAGAAGAATGTCCAAACCGCTTTCACTTGGTGGGGGAAATGGTCGGGGACGCGAAAAAAATGGTATTACAGCTGCGTTAAAATCTTTTGCCAAATATGACCCCTCAAAAACGATCGGCGGCGTATCCATTAATATGACACTTCTTCCTTCATTATTTAATAGTAATGAAAAAATTAATCGTTTTCGAGATATGCTTTCGACATATTTTTTTGAATATGACGGAATGCATTTAATGACAACTGTAGTAGATGTAGAAACATTGAAAAAAGCTAAGGTTACTCCTGATGATTATAAAGATTTACTAGTCAGAATCTCCGGGTATAGCGCCAGGTTTGTAGAACTGACTGAGCGAACACAGGATGAAGTTATTTCCAGAACAGCTATGAGTTAAATAAACAGGAGGTCGACTGTAATGGAAAAGGGCGTCATTTTTAACATCCAAAGGTATAGTGTAAATGATGGTCCGGGAATCAGAACAATCGTTTTTTTTAAAGGTTGCCCCATGCGGTGTGCATGGTGTGATAATCCGGAATCTATAGCATTTAAACCACAAATTGCATTTCATAAAAAGAAATGCATTAATTGTGGGGCCTGTATGGAAATCTGCCCCAAAGGAGTTATTAACATCAATCATAAGAATCGCTTTGATTGGGAAAATTGTAATAATTGTGAAAAATGTGTTAACAGTTGCCCCACAGAAGCACTTGAAATGATCGGCCGGTTAATGACAGTTGATGAAATCATGAAAGAAATTAAAAAGGATGACGCCTTTTATAATAAATCAGGCGGTGGGATTACTATTTCCGGTGGCGAAGCCACATCTCAGTTTAAATTCCTTCAGGAATTATTGAAATCGTTAAAGGTTGAAGGATACCATGTTGTCATAGAGACAAACGGATTAATAACATGGGAAAAATTGGAAAAAATAATACCAAATGTTGATATTATTTATTTGGATATAAAGGGGATCGATGCTGAAAAACATTGGCAAAATACAAATGTTGAAAATGCAGTTATTTTACAAAACGCTGAAAATTTATTGCAAGGCAATTGTAAGGTGGTTTTTAGAATTCCGATTATTCCCGGCTTTAATGATTTTCTTGAAGATATACATAGACTGGACGATTTTTTAAGTACCGTCAAAGCAAAAGAAATTCATTTGCTCCCCTACCATAGATTTGGTGAAGACAAAATTGAAACAATCCAAACGGAGCAAAAAAGCTTAGAAATACCTTCTATGGAGCGATCGGAATTGGAGACTATCAGAAGAAAGATTCAGCATTCAGGCAGGATTGTCATTGTTGGAGGAGAATGATCTTTCAAATTTTTATTATCATCTGGAGAAACAGGAATTTTTGGTATTACTGTTTATGTAAAAAATACTGCATGTAAACTTAATTGAGGTTGTTGCTAATGAAAATTATATTGTAGAATCACAAGGAACATTTTTTCTTGTATTTGCCGGAACCGGAGCCATCATTGTCGATACGATAACTGGTGGTGTTCTGGGACATACAGGTGTAGCTATCATATGGGGATTAATAGTAATGGTGTTAATTTATACAAATGGTGACATTTCCGGAGCTCACATGAATCCTGCTGTTCCGGGTAGAACCAGGCAGTTAACTGCCCAGCCCTCTCACAGTTCCGGACGTGAACAACTAACTCATCTTATGTTTTATAAAACATAAGATGAGTTGTACGAAATCGCTTCGCTCTGGCTTCTCTCCATGCAGCTCTCTGTCCTGGTGATCATGTTGAAGACCTCAGCCTTATGGCGGACCTTATGGGTGCGCGAAAAGTGATCATGGAATCTTTAGAATGTTGAACCAGGGTATAAGAGATAGTTGTAATTCCTAAGCATAGACCACGCAGCTCCTTCCACCGGCACTATGAAAAATTACATGTTCTATATTGATCTGCTTAAAGAACTATATAGTGTCTGATGGGTTTGAAATTTCCCGGTGAACAAATACACCCGGCAATAATCCTGTTTTCTTAAAATATTTTAACAAATATATTGTTAGTATGGAGCAGGGGACGATTTTCAACATACAGAGGTACAGCCTTCATGACGGCCCGGGCATAAGGACCGTTGTTTTCCTGAAAGGCTGCCCCCTCAGGTGCGAATGGTGCAGCAATCCCGAATCGATGGATTTAAAACTCCATCTGGCTTTTACACCGGATAAATGCCTGGGTGACAGGCGTTGTGTGGCTGCCTGCCCCACTGGCGCGAGAAAAAGCCCTGATAACTGCGATATATCGGTTTGCGAATTGTGCGGAAGGTGTGTGGAAGCGTGCCCTTCGGAAGCGCTTGAAATGCTTGGAAAAATGATGTCGATATCGGAGGTATTGGAGGAAGTTGAAAAAGACCGTAAATTTTATGAGTCCTCCGGGGGTGGTGTGACCATTTCAGGGGGAGAGGCCCTTGTTCAATGGGAGTTTGCCGTAGCTGTAATGAAAGAGTGCAGGAAAAAATATCTGCATGTGGCGCTTGAGACAACAGGGTTCGCGCCGTGGGAGAGGGTTGAGAAAGTCACCGACGAGTGCGACCTGGTACTGTATGATCTCAAGCACATGGATTCGGAAGCACACGAAAAGTACACCGGTGTGCCGAATGAAATTATCCTGCAAAACGCGTTAAACCTGGTGGAGAAAAAAACTGACATGATATTCAGGGTGCCGCTGCTCGGCGGTATAAATACCGATAAGAATAATCTGGAAGCCGTTGCCCGGTTCGCGGTAAAAGCGGGTGTCAGGGAAGTCCATCTTTTGCCGTACCATCGATTCGGTGAATCAAAGTACGCTAAATTGAACAGGGATTACACGTGCAAAGCATACACGCCGGATGATGATCTGGTTGAGGAGCTAAAAGGATTGATCGGGTCTTACGGGCTGGAGGTTAAAATAGGCGGTTAAAGAGCGTCGGTATTATTTATGATATAATATTAGTATTGTTTTAGTATGTTTTTTGTTATATTATTTTAAATCTACATTAATACACATCTCACAGGGGGTAAAATGAGCACAGCCGCCGTTGAAGAAATTAAAGTTCAGGAAGTTCAGATCGAGACTGACCACGTAATAATGTCGGGGATGGACGCGTATGAGCGGGGGCAGAGACTGCGTCAAAAGGTGATCACGGCTGACAACTACATCTGTCTCGAGAGGGCGAGGATCGTCACAAGGTGTCACAGGGAAACGGAAGGCGAAGACATTCTCGCACAGCGCGCAAAAATGTTCGATGAGATACTGAAGGGGATAAGCGTTTATATACTGGACGACGAACTTGTGGCCGGGCACCAGGCTGGAAAACAGCGGAGCGCCCCTCTGTTTCCGGAATTTGCTGTAGAGTGGATAAAGCAGGAGATCGACACCTTTGAGACAAGACAACAGGACAACTTTATAGTGCCCGGTGAGGTGCAAAGAGAGTTCATCGAAGAGATATACCCCTACTGGAAAGGAAGGACCCTGAGCGACCGTCTCTTTTCCTATCTTACAGAAGAAATAAGGCTTCAGCGGTATGTGGCAACGGTTTTCAGTGTCGGTCTCCACGAAGACGGTGGGCTTGGTCATGTAGCGCTGGATTATGAAAAGGTCATAAAATACGGCCTCGAAGGCATAAAAACCGAAATCTTAGAAAAATTGGATGAATTGAAAATATGGAAAACGGCGGATTACAGGAAAAAACTGTTTTACGAGTCCTGCGTTACTATGTGTGATTCTGTGATCGCTTTTAGCCGCCGTTACGCCTCAAAGGCAGAAGAGATGGCCCAAAGAGAAAAAGATCCCCGCAGGAAAGAAGAGCTCCATCAGATAGCACGCAACTGCGAACGGGTGCCGGCAAACCCTGCTTCCAGCTTTCATGAAGCGCTGCAGTCCTTCTGGTTCGCGCAGCTTGTGCCTCAGATCTATGACAACGGTGTTTCCATTTCACCGGGACGGTTTGACCAGTACATGTACCCCTACTATACATCCGATATTTCAAACGGCCGGCTGACCCGCGAAAAAGCGCAGGAGCTGCTTGAGGCACTGTGGGTCAAGTTTACCGAGCCGATCAAAGTCTACAGGGCAGCGGACGCCGCGTTCCACGCAGGCTACCCTATGGGTCAGAACTTGTGTATCAGCGGCGTAGGTCCTGACGGCCTTGACGCGACAAATGATCTCAGCTACCGCTGTCTGGAAGCGCATTCCCACATGCTACTGATGCAGCCCAATTTTTCGGCAAGGATCCATCACAACACCCCCAACGAATTTCTGATGAAGGTATGTGAAGCCATAAAACTGGGTAACGGCATGCCGCAGATAACGAATGATGAGGTATTTGTAACCGCACTTACCAACATAGGCGTACCGCTGGAGGAGGCGAGAGATTACGTACCGGTGGGGTGCGTGGAAAACGCGCCGGTAAATGCCTGGGGAAGGTGCAACGGCGGCTACACCAACATCACAAAGGTGCTGGAGCTTGCATTGAACAACGGTGTCTGCAGGATTACAGGCGAGCAGGTGGCGCCTGAGACAGGTGACCCTGCGGGGTTTAAAAGCTTTCAGGATCTCCTCGATGCGTACAAAAAACAGATGGATTACACCATAAAGACTCTCGTGACGTGGGACAATCTCATAGATATGACCCACGCGCAGCTTTTACCCACACCCTTTACATCTGTAATGGTGGGTGACTGTATCAAAAAAGGCAAGGATGTGACCGAAGGAGGGGCGAGGTTCAACTGGACAGGTCCCCTCGGTGTCGGTATAGCAAACGCGGGCGACTCGCTGTTTGCAGTAAAAAAGATGGTGTTTGATGAACAAACGATGACCATGAAAGAGCTGCTGAATTTACTTGATTCGGATTTCGAGGGAAAAGAGGACATGAGGCAGCTTTTATTGAACAAGGTGCCAAAGTACGGCAACGACATACCCGAGGTGGACTTGATGGTAAAACTGGCAACCGATATTTTATTCGACGCGCTGAAAGGCTATGAAACCTACCGTGGCGGGCCTTTTGTAGGCGCGCTTCTCCCTGTTGCTTCCTACGTGGCATTCGGGATGTCCACAGGCGCGACACCGGACGGGAGACACGCGGGTGAACGTCTTGCCGACGGTATATCCCCAACGGCAGGTATGGACCTTGAAGGGCCAACCGCAGTATTCAAATCCGTCTGCACGATCGATCACAGACGCTGCCCTAACGGCGTGATCTTTAACCAGAAAATAAACCCCGGGTTGCTGACAACCCCCGAAGGTATGAAAAAGTTCGCTGAGCTTATCCGGACCTACATAAACCTCGGCGGAGGCCACATACAGTTTAACATCGTGTCCGCGGATGTTCTCAAAAACGCGCAGAAAGAGCCGGAAAAACACAGGGGCCTGGTTGTCAGGGTAGCAGGCTACAGCGCTTTCTTTAACGAGCTGCATGAGGATATACAGGAATCTATCATAGCGAGAACAGAGCAGATGTTCTAAGGGCGCCCCCGTCGCGGCGTTTATCCGGATGGCCTGATACAGTTATCACGCAATCCCTTCTCAGTCAACTTTGCTGCTTTATCCTTATTTATATATGGTTTTGATACATTAACAATGAGATCAAAGCTTGATCGGATAAAACCATTGGTGATCTTATACAGGTATTTTATTGTAATACAATACGGGCGCCAGTCAAGTTTTCTATTTTAAAAATTTGCCTGACAACTAATAAGCATGGAAGATTAATCATCAAAGTCATAAGTTGTTGACAAAGCCTCCCATGTAAGGTATCATTTTTCAAGGAGGACAGGATCCTGGAAACTGAAACTACCATGACCAGACAAATAGATACAAAAAAAATACCCGACGGCGTACTCGCCAAGTTGATCGCCGAGAAAAGAACAGAGAGGATCGAAAAGCTCCGTGAGCATATACTGGGTGTAATGCCCGAGATTTCTTCCGAAAGAGTGAGGTGCTACACAGAAGCATACAGAGAGCACGAGGCTGAGCCGATCGTAGTCAAAAGGGCAAAAGCCCTGCGCAGGATGCTTGAAAATATGTCTATCTACATCCTGGAGGGAGAGCTGCTTGTCGGCAACACTTGCAGGTACCCCAGAGGTGTGGAGCTTTTTCCGGAATTCGAGGTCGAGTGGATCGAAAGAGAGCTCGATGACGACCCGTACCCTTTTGACAGGAGGCCGGGGGATCGTTTTTTGATCAAAGACGGGGCCCGTAAAGAGCTGAAGGAAACTCTGCCCTGGTGGCATGGTAAGACCCACTGCGAGCACGTGATGTCCCTGCTTCCCGAAAAGACAAAGAAAGCCTGGGACATGATGGTAACGAACAGCTACTGGCTGATGCAGGGCGGCGACGGTCACATAACGGTAGACTACAAAATGATCTTGAGCAAAGGTCTCAAGCATATAATCGCGGAAATCAAAAATAAAATGTCGGAGCTCGATTTTTCAAGCCCCGATTTTGTGAGTAAAAACAGTTTCTACAGCGGCGCTCTGATCAGCCTGGAAGCCGCGGTTGTTTATGCCGGGCGGTATTCGGAATACGCGAAAGATCTTGCATCAAGGGAGAAAGACCGGGAACGTAAGAGCGAATTAAAAAAAATATCCCTGATCTGTTCAAAGGTCCCGTACGAGCCGGCCGAAAATTTTTACGAGGCGCTCCAGTCACTCTGGTTCATACACGCGATAATACAAATCGAAAACAACGGTCATTCAATATCCCTGGGGCGGCTCGATCAGACACTTTACCCGTATTTTCAAAAGGAGATCACAAGCGGCAGTCTGACTGTCGAAGAAGCGTCCGAGCTTCTTCAGAATTTCTGGCTGAAACTGTTCGCTGTAAATAAAATAAGGGACTGGGACAGCACGAGATTTTTCGCCGGGTACCAGGTTTACCAGAATATTACGCTGGGAGGCCAGCTCTACGGCGGTAAGGACGCCGCTAACGCACTTTCCTATGTTTTTCTGGGTGTTCAGAAAGCAGTCAGGCTCATCACACCCTCGCTGTCGGTCCGGTTCCATGACGGAATATCGGAATCGTTTTTACAGGCTGCAATAGATGTCAATCTGCAAGGCGGCGGCCAGCCCGCGATCTACAGCGATGAAACCATGATCCCGGCTTTGATGAACAGGGGTATAGATTATGAGGACGCCGTAAACTGGTCGGTCGTGGGCTGCGTCGAACCTATTGTTGAAGGTAAGCAAGGTTACCGTCCCAACGGTGCCTCGTTCATAAGCATGCTCAAGATCCTCGAGATCGCTCTTCACGGCGGTAAAGACCCTAAAACCGGGTATTCCCTGCTGCCGCGGGATAAAGACCTGTCCTCATTCACATCTTTCGAAGAAGTAATGGAATGCTGGGAGGAACAGGGACGGTATTTCGTCAAACAGCAGGTAGCGCTTGACAACATAATTGACAATTCAATGGAACAGCTTATACCGAATGCTTTTGTGTCATGTTTTGTTGAAGACTGTATCGGGAGAGGAAAAACGATCAAGCAGGGCGGCGCAGTGTATGATTTCTGCGGCCCGCTTTTAGTCGGGCTTGCCAATGTAGGCGACTCTCTTGCCGCGATGAAGCATTTGATCTTTGAGGAAAAGAAAATCACGGCGGCCCAGCTGCTTCACGCTCTTGACACTGATTTCGGTGACAGCTCGACATCACCGTCAGGGGAGGATATCCGGAAAATGCTGCTCGAGGCCCCGAAGTACGGGAATGACGATGACTATGTGGACATGCTGACTGCCCGGGCCCTCGGGCTGTTCTGTGAAGAGCTGCCTAAATTCAAGGTGACCAGGCACGGTAAAGGCCCGAGAGGGTGCGTGTGGCAGGCTTCTACAAGCTCGGTATCCGGGAATGTCCCCTTTGGCCAGTATATAGGGGCAACGCCTGACGGACGGAAAGACGGGGAGCCGACTGCGGACACGACATCGCCGTCTCACGGCATGGACAAAAAAGGCCCGCTTAGCGCGATGAAATCGGTCTCAAAAATACCTAACATCCTTTCCTCGGGAGGCAACCTCTTCAATATGAAGTTCTCACCGCTCGTGCTGCAGGACGAGACCGGCCGCAGGAAATTTTCGTCCCTTATCAGGACTTATCTCGGCGACCTTAAGGGGATGCATGTCCAGTTCAACATTGTAAGCAGCGACACACTGCGCGACGCGAAAAAACACCCTGTGAAGC
>DRHN01000059.1 GCA_011049595.1 Spirochaetota bacterium
GGCCTCTGGAGAAAATCATAGGCGCCGTCGTCGATCGCTTCGATAGCGTCGCTGTCTTTTTCTTTATTAGAGGTTATGACCACGATCGTGTTGCTGTTTATCTTTTTCACCTGGTCCACAAAAGCAGCTGCCTTTACTCCGGGTGTGGACGTATCGAATATAACAACGTCGAATATCCACTTTTTTAACAGGTCGACAGCACCCTCAATGTCTTCGGCGTTCTTTACTTCGTGTCCCTGCCTCTCATAGATCCTTGCCACCTGACTGCAGAAGTTTTTATCTGTGTTGACAATTAAGAACCGGCTCATGATTTAACCTTAATCGAAAATTCCCCGGATTGCAATAGGGATGAGATGCACACAATAATTATTTTGTCTTACAGCATTTACTGGACGATGTATTTGTTTTTGAAGTCAAGATCCTACTTGTTGCGCCGCCATCTCGAGTGGGTAATTCCGAACCTGGTGATCTTGTAGTTGAGGACGCGTTCGGAAATGTCAAGCAGTTTCGCGGCATCTTTCTGGACCCAGTCAACCATTTTTAAAGACTGGAGGATCAGGTTTTTTTCGACTTCCTCGAGGTTGATCCCCCCGGACGGTATTTTTATCGATCTGTAATCCAGGGTACCCTGGTTCGGGTTTAAGGGAAGCCGGAGGTCTTCCGGTGTGATTATTGAACCTTCTGACATTAATACCGCGTGCTCGATCGTGTTTTCAAGCTCCCGAATATTACCCGGCCATGAATACTCGGTAAGCCGTTTTATGGCGAGTGGGTGGATCTCTTTTATTTTACGGTTGTGTTCTATGGAGAATTTTTTCTGGAAAAAGTATGTAAGAAGCAGGATGTCCCCTTTACGCTGCCTGAGGGGGGGTAGATTCAGGGTTACAACGTTAAGCCTGTAAAAAAGGTCCGGTCTGAAACGGCTCTCCGAAATTTCCTTCATCAGATCCATATTTGTGGCTGAGATTATCCGGACATCAGTTCTGGTCGGTTGTTCGCCGCCGACTCGCTGAAACTCGTTATCCTGCAGGACCTTGAGTATTTTTGATTGAGTTTCATGATTGATTTCCGCGATTTCATCTAAAAATATCGTTCCGCCGTTTGCCTCCTCGAATCTTCCGATCTTCAGCTCGTCCGCCCCGGTAAACGCGCCTATTTCGTGGCCGAACAGCTCGCTTTCTAAAAATTGTTCCGAGAGGGCGGCACAGTTGACTTTTACAAAAGGCCCGTTCGATATCAGGCTGTTGTAGTGGATTGCCTCGGCTATCAGCTCTTTTCCGGTACCGGTCTCCCCCGTGAGCAAAACTGAAGTGCTGCTTCCCGCAATTCTTTTTACTATTTCGAAAATTTCTTTGATTTCAGGGCTCTCACCCATGAAGTATTTTTCACTGTAAAGGATATTCCGGTCGCTTCTCAGAGAATCCGCCTTCTCCATAAGCCTTTTATGCCTCAGGGCTGTTTTTACCTTGACTTCGATCTCGGGGATACTGAACGGCTTTTGTATAAAATCAAAGGCCCCTGCCTTTACTGCCTTTACAGCTTTGTTTATAGCCTCCTTCCGGGCGGCTATGATCAACATCGCGTTGATATTTATTGTGTTTCTGATATCCATTAATTCATTTATTGATTTTCCGGGAATATCTATGTCGTATATTATTACATCCAGCATCTGTTTTTCCATAATATTGACGGCAGCTGAAAAATCCGAGGCTTCATCTGTTTCATAACCGTTGCGGGTGAAAAAACCGGATATGCTTTCCCGGAGGGTTTTGTCCTCATCAACGATCAGCAGTCTGTTCATACTTTTTACCTATCCATTAATATAACCCGAAAAATTAAAAAAAATTAAAAAATGTTTTAAATTTTCAATGAAATAACCGAATTTGAGAAATTCTGTACAAGTCCGTAAAATTTCCTCAGTTTTGTTTCAGCAGTTTTTTTACTAACCAGGATATTATAAATGGGGGCGAAATATTCGCGATTATGTCGATGAATTGAAAGCTCCTCGTGGGGATGAAGCGCTGGGATACTTCACATAACAAACCCCAAAATACACCTGTGCACAAATAAACTAAGAAAATCTTTTTCGTGAAATTTTTATTAAATCCGGCAAAGGTCGAGAAAAGAAGAAAATTAAAGACCATGAATCCGGTAAAATGCATTGCCATGTCGAAAAGGTCTGAGATCTGCGGATAAGGGCTTTCCTCTATCTTTGAATGGGGAAGTGTGCTTATGTACAAGATGAGGAGACCTAAAGCTGCACACGCGGACAGGTAAATGTATTTGTGTTTCAGGGATTTTATATACAATTTGTTCATAATAAATGGGACCGTTTTTAAACCGGAGATAAAAAATAATAAAAAACCGGTCACGCAATTCTGTTCTGAAACGTCATGACCTGTTTTCACTGGGAATGTAATTATAAATTAATAAAACTTCAATAAATTCTAACAATTTGTTTTTTAATTGATATAAGAAAGCGAGAATCTTATATTATTGTTGAGCTGCGGCTTTAAATAAATGGATTTAATGAAAAATCTTGCGATAATAATAACATGTTTTATGTGGAATCTAAATAAGATAAAGTGGTAAATGTAATTATGAAGAAAAACATTAATGACGGCATTGAAAAAATAATTGAATATTTAAAGAATAAGGGATGCACAAAGATTATTTTATTTGGTTCAGTTTCCGAAGGGGAAGCATCTAAAGATTCGGATATCGATCTTGCTGTTGAAGGCATAGTTCCCAGAGCGTTTTTTACAGCTATCGTTGATCTCCCATTAATTATAGGTAGGGCAGTTGATTTAATTGATTTAAATGATCTTCCTTTAAATTTTAGAAATGAAATTTTAGAAAATGGCCGGGTAATATATGAAGGTAGATAGATGTGTTAGAGAGGTTAGAAATGAGCTGGAACTGCTTGATGAATTATTATCCTCCCATTTGATATTAATTAAAAAAGTGCAGAATAACACCCCTGATCAAATTGAATTAAGCGCTGCAGCTGCATTGCTACATTCTTTTTATAATGGAATAGAGAATATTTTTAAAAGAATTGCTATACGCATTGATGGAACACTTTCATCTTCCGATTATTGGCACCATGAACTTCTAAAGCAGATGAGGGATAGTCACAGAAAGAGAAAAGCAGTAATATCAGATAGTTTGTTTGGGGGATTTAAAGCAGTATCTTGGGTTCAGGCATTTTTTCCGGAATGCATATTCTTTTCAAATTAATTGGAATAAAATGAAAGATTTACTTTTTGAAATCAATGACGTATACAAAAATTTCAAATCTGAAATTCAGAATTTTATAGATTCTCTTGAAAATAATTTGTAAATATTTATAGCTCTATAAAATAGTCATATAAAGATGCCATATTTTGTAATACAGGTAAAAACACTGGGTGAAGATAAATTCAAAGACCGCGCGGGCCCGGTGGTCGAGAATGAGAGCGGAAAGCTCATCTGGCCGAGAAGAAACCTGAAGATCAGGAGAAAAGGGGAGTGGAGCGATTCTCTCGCCCCGATATTCCCAGGGTTCCTGTTTCTTGATATTAATGAAGTAACTCCCGATCTATATCTTCAATTGAGGAAGATCCCGGGCTTTTTTCGATTTCTTCAGAGCAATCAGAATATCATCTCCCTTTCCGGGCGCGATATGGAGCTTTTGACGCATTTTATTTCTTTCGGTGAAGTTGTTGACAAATCGGTTGCTATGTTTGACGAGAACAAC
>DRHN01000060.1 GCA_011049595.1 Spirochaetota bacterium
ATTATATATCAAGGTGAAGTTATCGGGCTCCTCCTTGTCGGAAACAAGGAGGCTGATTACGACAAAGATGACAGGGAGCTGCTTGAAATGGCGGCAGACCATATCGCCTTGACACTGTATCCGAGGCTGCAGAGTGATAGACAGTTCGGTGTATTTCCTCAAAAAAAAATTAAAAGGCAGTAACGAAAAGACTGCCGAGCACCTTGACCGCATCAAGTCAAAGGTTAAAAGTTCAACAGAGGTGATCGAAGGCCTTCTCAACCTGACTCAAATGAAACAACCCAGGCTGGAAAAATTTAACCTAAAAGCCCTTGTACCCGAAGTTCTGTCCGCATTTGACACACCGGCAGGTATTAAAGCAACACAAAGTTTCCCTGAAGGGGATGTTTCTATTTACGCGGACCACCGGCTTCTCGGCCTTGCTTTTAAAAATATCCTGAAAAACTCGATAGAAGCGATGGGGGGCGAAGGATCTATTTCCGTAAAGATCCGCGTGGCTCCGGCCGATAGTGTGGAAATATCATTTTCCGACACAGGCCCGGGCATTGACATTGAGGACATAGATAAAATATTTCAGCCCTTTTTCAGCACCAAAGCCGGGGGTATCGGCTTCGGCCTGTCAATTACCCGGATGGTCATCGACAGGCACAAAGGTACTATAGAAGCCCGGTCAGAAAAAGGAAAAGGGGTGATTTTTATAATCCGCCTGCCTTATTATTTTAATAAGGACAAGGAGAAATAGACTATGGCTGAAAAGCGGAAAGTGCTTGTAGTTGATGACGAAAAAGATTTCTGCCGGAACGTGAAAGACATCCTGGAACTGGGCGATTATGAAGTCGCGGTTACCCATAACGGGTCCGGGGCCATTGAAATGGTTGAGCGCGGCAGTTTCGATCTTGTGCTCATGGATGTAATGATGCCCGGGATAAACGGCGTTGAAACATTCAGGAAGATTAAAGTGCTCGCACCGCAAACTCCTGTCATCCTTATAACAGCTTATGCTGTTGAGGAGCTTCTCAAACAGGCACTGCGTGAAGGTGTGTTCGGCACCCTCAAAAAACCGCTTGATTTTGAAAAATTATTGACACGGATTGAGATGGCTGTTCCCGACGGAGGGCTTTTGCTTTTTGCGGATGATGATAAGGATTTCTGCTCCAACATGGAAGCTATTCTGTCAGATAAGGGCTACAGGGTTATTGTTTCACATGACAGTCATTCCGCGATACAGGAGGTAAGGGAACACAAGTTTGACATCATCATTCTTGATATGAAGTTCCCCGTATTGAACGGGCTTGAGACATATATAACTATCCGGGGTATCAGACCCGATGTTGAAGTGATTGTCATTACCGGCTACCCGCGAGAGATGGGAGGACTGGCACATCAGGCTCTTAAAAAGTGTTCTATTGCATATTTTCAGAAACCCCTGGATATGGACAGGCTGATATTTCTTCTTGAAAAGATCGGGGGCAAAAATGCAAATAACGAAAAACATTGACCTTAATTATGGCTTGTTCCCGGCAATCACAATGTTTTGTGAGAAATAAGCAGTAAAGTTTCCCGGACATTGAGAACACCGGCACATTGGGCCTGGAACTTCTGCGCAGCGTGATCAAGAGCCAGCTGCACGGCAATTTAAGGGTCAAACGGGGTAACGAGATCGAGATGGAATTCAGGGCCGGCGAAGGAGAATTATCAGATGAAAAATATAATGGTGGTTGACGATGAAGTCATTATAGCAAAGCAGCTTGAAGAGCAGCTTTTTGACATGGGGTATGGTATTAATGAGAGCGCTTCCTGCGGTGCTGAGGCGATCGAGTTTGCTCACAGGCTCAGGCCGGATCTTATCCTGATGGATATTGTGATGCCCGGAAAACTGGACGGGATTGAAACCGCCATAATAATCAAGGAAGAATTGAATATCCCGGTTATTTTTATCACCTCCTTTGCAGATGATTTATTTATAGAGAGGGCGAAAAAAGCTGAGCCTTATGGATATATTTTAAAACCGTTTCAGGAAAATGAAATACAGGCCGCGGTTGATATCGCTCTGTATAAGAAGGAAATGGAGTCGCGGCTAAATAAATCGGAAAGCAAATACCGTGCGCTGATGGAGAATGCGGGTGACGCGATACTGCTTTTAAAACCTATGGGAGAATTGACTATACTGGAAGCTAATAAGGAAACAGAAAAGCTGTTGGGTTACAGCAGCGAAGAACTTACAGGTATGACTTATCCTCAATTGATCCCGCCGGATGAAGTAGAAAGAGCTTATGCTATTCTGGGCAAAATAAATCAGGAAAAATCGGTATGTTCAAAGGAAAGCTGTTTTCAGCGAAAAGATGGTAAAACAGTTCCTGTCGAACTTACAGGAGCAGTTATCGAATATGATGGCGAGCATCTGATACAGGCGATCTTGAGGGATATCACCTGGCGAAAGAAAACTGAAGAGGCAATGCGGACCGCTAACGAACAACTGGAGAGAAAAGTTGAAGAACGGACAGCCGAGCTTGTGCAGACAAATACAGAACTTGAAAAAGAGATAATCGTCCGGGAGCAGGCCGAGAAAGCGCTCAGGAAAAGCGAAAAGAAATACCGCGATCTTGTAGAGACGTTAAAAGAGGGCATCTGCACAGGTAACAGGGCCGGGAATATAACCTATGTCAATCCCGCGGTTGGTTCGCTGCTTGGATACAGTGTGTCAGAGATCACCGGGAGGAAAGTCTCGGATTTCATCCATCCTGCAGACCTGCCGCTTTTTAACGAAACCGTTAAAGCTGTTTTATCAGGCCATACGGAAACGCTTGAACATCGTGTACTTTGCAAATCCGGAAACATCCGGTGGGTGCGCTGTTCCATGCAGCCTGTCCGGTCCGAAGGAAGGATAACAGGGTTTCAGTCAGTATCATCGGACATAACACAGGAAAAACTGTACCAGAAACAGTATATCCAGTTAGAGCGCCTTGCCGCGATAGGCCAGCTTGCGGCTTCCGTAGCCCATGAGATCAACTCCCCCCTGCAGGGGATTACGGCTTTGTTAAGCGTACTCAAAAATACCTATGAACATGATGAAAGTCTGCAGAAACAATTGGACTTATTGAAAGGAGCGTATTTCAAAATTAGCGGTACAGTGCAAAAACTTTTAAATTTATCCCGTCCGGAAGAAAAAATTAAACAAAATGTTAATGTAAACAAAATTATTGAAGATACAATAGACTTGTACCGGAGCTACCTGAAGAAAAAAAATGTAAAAGTAAATCTCAACCTGTCCGGGAATGTCCCGGATATATTAACTTCACCCGGGCAAATGGGGCAGGTATTTATTAATCTGGTCAATAATTCTGTTGAGGCTATGGGGGCAACATTAAAACCCGAAAGCCGCTGGAAAGAAAGAACAACGGCAGATAAGGAAATAAATATAGACACAAGTTTAAAGAAGGGTGAGATAGTTATAAAGGTATCTGACAATGGGCCGGGTATCTCTGAAGAGGATATTGAACATATCTTTGATCCTTTTTATACTAAAAAGAAACCTTTGGGTATGGGGATAGGCTTGTCCATATGTGAAAAAATCATCGAGGGACAAAAAGGAACGATATCTGCCGGAAACATACCCGAAGGTGGGGCACAATTTAAAATCACTTTACCGGTAAAGTAAATAATGTATTTTTATGGAGATTCGTTGTGAAACAGTACGAGATATTATTGGCAGATGATGACCCTTTTCTACTCACGGGTGTAGGGATGGTTCTTGAAAAGGAGGGTTATAAAGTTACCACAGCAGAAAGCGGTGAAGAGGCTGTTGAATTATTAAAAAAAACTGAGTTTGATCTTGTTATGACGGATCAGGTGATGAATGGATTAAATGGGACCCAGGTCTTGAAAAAGGTAAAGGAGTTAAACCCTGTAACAAAGGTTATCATTTTGACTGGCTATGATACCCTTGCTGTTGCCATCGATGCACTCAGGCTTCATGCGGATGATTTTCTATTAAAACCATGTGACCCAAAAGACATGATCAATAAAGTGAAACAGTGTCTTGTGAACCTTGAATTAAGCAGAAAGATCAAACTTTATGAGAAGATACTCCCTATTTGCGGTGTTTGTAAAAAGATACGGGATGATGAAGGGACAGAACCTGGAAAGGGTACATGGGTGGATCTTGAGGAATATCTGCTCGATAAGGCTAAGATTGCAGTGTCTCATGGTTATTGTCCTGATTGCGCTGAAAAAATAAAAAATGAGTATTGAAATATTCTGTGAGGCTATTCCTGTTGCTTTTCACTATTATTATCAGACGCAATGGAAAAACAGGGGAATATGAGATATAATGTGTACTATAAAACTGATACAAATATTAGGGGATAGGTTTAATGGTTTCTGACAATTATGTGTTGTATATATCAAAACTTCACGGACTGAAAGTGTCACCAAACTCGGCAAATAATGTAAAAATAACTTTCACCGGAAGCCCGACTTCCACCGAATGGGAAGAGCTGCGTGAAACTATGTCCAGTTTGATAAAAAAAGGGTTTAATGAGTGGGAATTTAATCTTCAAAGATTTGACAGACCCAATTCTTTGGATCTTGGCATGTGGGTTGCGTGCAATGCCGCGATTACTAATCGCGATGGGAAGATGCAATTCAGTATATGTGAAAATTCAAACTTAAAAAGCATTTTACATTATACAAAGCTCGATCAGATCCTTTCGATCAATGTTATTAAAAATATCGGTTGACA
>DRHN01000061.1 GCA_011049595.1 Spirochaetota bacterium
ACGAGCTTCGTTGTATCGGTCACCGAATCTTCATTCTGAACAAGGCTGTGCCCTGTGTACCACTCACCCCAGAATCCGTCCTTAAAACCGGCGCCGATAGGAGTTATACCGGCATCTTTAAGCATCTCACATACTTCAATAAAGTCATCCCAGGTCTTCGGGGGCGTCAGGTTTGCCGGTATGCCCGCTTCTTTGAAAAGCTTTTTGTTGTATATCCATATCATTGGTATGAGATACCAGCCTGCCCTCCACTGCTTGCCCTGATAGAAGGAGAGATCGGAAGCAAACATGTGCTTCAGCTCATCTTCCGGGATCCAGTCGTTGAGCGGCTCGAGATAGCCAAGCCACACATTTTCCTGGTGGTAGATACCGTTCCACAGGTATTGAAGATCCGGCGGTGTCCCCGCAGCCGACGCAGTGGCGAAATCCGAAATAACATTATCAGTCGCCTGGAGCACGGTTTCCACCGTGATGTGAGGGTACTCCTTTTCAAACAAAGCTACGGTTTCATCCAGCCATCCTGTCAGCCCTTCTGCTTCCTGCTCGCCCCACCACCAGAATACCAGCTCAACAGGCTCCGGGGCTTTTTCCTTGGCCTTTTCTTCAGATGTCGCGGCCGGTGCTTCTTCCTCATCCTTGCCGCCTTTCGCGTAAACCATAGTAAATGCAAGCATTAACGCAAAGACAATAAGAAACACTTTCAAGATCATTCTTTTTCTCATAACTGCCTCCTTAAAAAAATTATATTTAGATCAAACAAAGCTCTATTTTAATAAACTTAAGATTTCTGTCAAGTAGATTTCAAATATTATGTTGAAAATTAAATTTATCAACCTAAAAATCCATTATTACGGCCGGAGCGACATTTTTAACTTTGCGATCTCCCATTTATTAGCCAAAAATATTTTACTATTGACAAAAAAGCAAGGCTGATTATACTATTGGCGCACGGTGTATCCTTTATACCAGGGGGGAAGCCGGAATTAATCGTTATCATAAACCCAATTAGTTCAGGGAGGTTCTATATGGCAAATATAGGCGTCTGCATCGAGCCCTTTTTCTCCGACCTCGATTACGATAAAAGGATCGAAAAGATAAACAAATTAGGTTTCAAAACCTACGAATTCTGGTTCCATGACAAACGGTTTGACGGCTCGGGGCTTATACCTGAACCGAAGGATTTCGATATGATTGCCGAGCTCAACGAGAAGTACGGTCTCACCACAAACGACTTTGTGTTCAACCACCCTGACGGCGGTATCGTGGCGGCGCTCATCGACAAAAATGACCGGAACAAAATCCTGGACAGCCTTGAAGAGATGATTGCATACGCTAAAAAGATCAAGTGCGACAAATTTATCAGCGCGAGCGGAAATAAAATAAAAAACATCTCAAGCGTTGAGGCCGTCGACAACATGATCGAAACTCTCTCGATGCTTGCCGGTATCTGTGAAAAAGAGGGCATCACACTTCTGCTCGAGCCCTTCAACACAAAAGTCGACCACCCGGACTATTTTCTCGACGACCCCGGGCTGGCGCTGAAAGTGCTGAAAGAGGTCAACTCGGATAACGTGAAAATGCTTTTCGACATCTACCACATGCAGATCATGACCGGGAACGTCACGGCATTCATAAAAGAAAATATAGACTTTATTGGGCATTTTCACGCCGCGGGTGTTCCAGGCAGGCATGAGCCGATCGACAACGAGCTGAACTACCGTTTTATTGCAAAAGAAATTGAAAAAACAGGGTACAAAGGGGCAATAGGGCTTGAGTACTGGCCCAGCATGGACCACGAGGAATCGCTCAGACGCACACTTGATTATTTTAACAGCGCATAACGGCCAATCAACTAAAAGTACCTGAATACTGCTTTTCCTGCCTTCGGGGCAAAAAATTATTTTGATAAAGAGCGCGGCCTGTCCGCATCAGGGGGCTATTCCTGTATTTTCAGATCGCGGAGAAATATACCATCAACAAGGAGCTTTCCTGATTCCCTGTCGTATCCGTCAAACGACCCGAATATTTCCACTTTCTGCCTGTTCTCGATATAATAAGTCCCGTATATGATTACGTGGGCTATCCCGTCTATCGTGTCCTCATTCTCATAATTCACCAATAAGTCAAATTGCACATTCTTTTTATCAATTACAAGGTTCGCGATCCTTCCGGTCCACAGGACATAAACTCCCTTGAAAGCGGCCGGTTCTTTCAATATTTCATAATAGTGCGGATTGTAATCGATCGAAAGAGGGTCCGGGGGGTCGACAAACTTGTAAAGTATTTCAAATTTTTCTTTCACAAGAAGAGAGGCATTGGACAACATTACCTTATTCAGCAAAATGATCGCGTCGTTGATCTCATTCTTATAGATGCTTTTTTTAACCTTCATGAAATTTGTCTCGATCTCTTTTTCAGAAAAGGAATACAGGGCGTCTTCACTGTCATCCCGGATCACAGGCCCCGTCTCGGGAAAGGATATTTTGTTCAGGTTGGAAACTTCAGGGTAAAATTTCTGTATGGCTTTTTTATAAAGAGGGGTTGTGTAAAAAACCACGCAAATTATTATGATGCCGAAAGTAATGCTCAAGCCCAGGATATACGGTTTGATTTTTTCCGAAAGGGGCAGCTTCCCTGAAAAAAAATCTTTCGGCCGGGCATTTTCAACAAAATAATCGATGTTCCCGGACGCCCTGAGTTTTTCGATGGCTTTTCTCGCGAATCTATCACCCGGTTTCTTTTCAAGTATCTCGCCCCATTTATTTATCGCGTCTTCTATTCTTTCATTTTTCAGGTAACTGAAAGCGAGGCCTTTTAAAAGGTCGATATTGTCCTCAGCGACCATAAGCCCACGTCTAAAATACTTCAACGCCCCTTCCAGGTCATCCGTAAACACGGAAGCATACCCTAAATAAAGGTAGATCTCGTGGTCATTTTTATTTTCTTTCAGCGCTTTTTCCAAACAGGATATTGCCCGGGGAAACTGCTTTATTCTGTAATGCTTCAGCCCCTGTTTTTTGCTGTATTTTTTTGTTTTTTTCAATTCAATATCCAGGAAATCGAATTAGCTGAAATCACATAATTATACCCTTTCAATGTATTCGCCGGTTCTCGTGTCCACCTTGAGCACATCACCCTCGTTCACGAATAAAGGCACCTGAATCTTTGCCCCTGTTTCAATTTCAGCCGGTTTGAAGGTAGCTGTCGCGGTATCGCCCCGTAACCCGGGTTCTGTGTGCGTTACTTTCACCTCGACAAAGGTGGGAAGATCCACAGAGATGATCTCCCCTCCATAAAAACTGACACCAACCTCTTCGCCCTCTTTCAAAAATTTCATCTCTTCTTCTATAAACTCGTTCGGGATGCTTTCCTGCTCGTAATTTTCAACATCCATAAACACTGAAGTTTCACCTTCATTGTACAGGTACTGCATTTTTCGTTTATCTATAAAAATATCCTCTATCTTTTCCCCTGCCCTGAAAGTTTTTTCTATGATAATGTTTTTTTTGATATTTCTTAATTTGGCTTTTACAAATGCTCCCCCCTTGCCCGGTTTTACATGCTGAAACCCTCTGACCACAAACAGCTCTTCACCGGTTTTAATAATTACTCCCTTTCTCAAATCGTTTGCTGTTATCAAGTTAACACCTCGCGCTTTTTTGTACTTAGTTTATAAATGTGCCGCTAATTTGTCAATATGTTTAAATCCTCTTAAAGTTCGCAAAACCTGTAATCACTGTTCCCGAGGCCCAGATATTCGGCATGCTTTACCTGAAAGAGAGAATCTATACTGTAAGAAGCGGCTTCGGTAATGTTCATATTATTTACTTTCATGAATATATCATAAGAGGCTTTTTCAACCGCAACGATATCCCTGCCCGCAATAATCCCGATATCATCCGAAACTGCTCTCCCCCCGTTCATGCAGTCGCAATTTTTCGTAATGTTTATGAGAAAATTAAAATAAAATATCTTTCCTTTTACCGCCTTGATCACACCGGCTGAATGTTCGGCCATCATCTCCTGGAGCACCCGGCTTTCTCTTCCCCAGTTGAACCGCACAGCGCTGAATTTGCACACAGCGAGGCATTCACCGCAACCGATACAGTTTTCGTTATGAATATACGCTTTCCCGTCTACCATCGATATTGTGTCCTGCGGGCACCACTCAAGACACATACCGCAGGCGTTACACGCACCCGTGTCTATCTGAGGGGATAAAGTAGAATGCTGTTTGAGCTTTCCTCGCCGTGAAGCGAGCCCCATCCCCGTGTTCTTTATTGCCCCCCCGAATCCCGTGCCCATATGGCCGGTGAAATGGCTGATAACCATGACTCCCTGAACTTTTGCTATCTGCGCGGCTATATTTACCTTGTTGAAATGTTTCCCGTTTATCTCAACCGGGGTTTCATCGTCACCGAAAAGCCCGTCCGCCATGATCAGCGGTACTCTCATTTTGTCAAAACCGAACCCGTGCTCAACGGCAAGTGCGGTATGATCAAGGGCATTTGACCGTTTCCCCTTGTAAAGTGTGGAGGTTTCAGTAAGAAAAGGCAACGTCCCTGCCTGTTTCAGTTTGTCAATGATCACTTTCACGATCACGGGCTTTATATGAGTCGTGTTTGTGGATTCTCCGAAATGGGTCTTTACGGCAATGAAATCTCCCTTTTTGAACCGGTCCCCGGCCCTGCTGTGATCGTAAAGATATTTTACTTTTTTGGCTACACCGGACGGGTCTTCACCGTTACTCACCGGAACAAAGAAAACATCACCCACCGGTCCTCCCCCTGATTCAATAAGTATTGTATGCGTATTATTTTATCACTATAATATAAGTATGAAACATGGCACAATCTATCTATTATTCCTGCTGGCGGTAATCTTTACAACCGCGAAAGCTGAAACAACACTCCTGGACAGCCTCAACTACACCGACAGGCAGTTTTTGGCCCTTTCAGAATCGACCATTGCTTCAAAAAACAGGATGCTCAAAGGAATAAGAAAAGAGGAGTACACGTTTCCCGAAATCTACATTTATGAAGTCAAACCCGGCGAAGGTCTCCCCCGCTTTTAACGATGATCAAGGAAAAGCGGTATGTTTTCCGGGTTCAGTTTCGAGCCCAGCCTTCTAATCTCGAAATGCAGGTGAGGGCCGGTTGTTCTCCCTGTGGTGCCGACCT
>DRHN01000062.1 GCA_011049595.1 Spirochaetota bacterium
GGTCCAGGGTGTACCAGGACACACTGTTTTATCTGGCTGTCTCATATCAGAGGTTGTATTACCTTACATCGAAGGGTGAATACCTTTCAAGGGCGCACTTTTCATGGCTGGATTACTTCGATTTTTTTAACCGGGACCTGTTAAAGAATGAATATTTTAGAAAACAGTATTCTGTTGCCGATTCTTATAGAAAGGAGGCAAGCAGGCTGAAAAGTGAAAAATAAATTAATTTACTGTTTCATATTTATTATGGTAGTCCTGCTGGGAGGGTGTCTGAGAGGTGTAAAGGTAGATGGGCCTACTGTTGAAGAAGGACCCGTAACACCCCCCGAAGAGGTTATTATCGTTCCGGAAAAGAAATATGAAATTGATTATGAAAGCATCGAACTTGAAATACTGGAAATACAGCAGATCGAGGAAAAACCGGAACCCTATAACTCATATAATCCGAGGTTCTCGCATAATGAGACTTACATAGCTTTTGAGATCAGCCATGAGATGTATAACAAGATCTATGTTTATCAAATGATGATTTCGGAATCCGGTTCGGGTTTTTCATTTAAGAAGGTACATGAAGTCTACATGGAGGAGCCGATTGGGGAAGACCTGACCGAAGATCTATTCGAAAGTAATTTTCAGGAGAGTTTCAACTATGAGTTCACCTGGTTCCCCCGGGGGAGCTCATTCATCTTTACATCCAACGCCGGTATGGGGGAGTACAACCTGTTCATGGGCGGGGTAGAACCTGATGACCCTGATCTGATAAATATGCAGATCAGACTGGGCCCAAAAAGTTACAGAAATTATTTAATGATGACAGAGGATTTTAAAAAAGATGGTCAGGCAAGAGTTTCTCCAGACGGGACAAGACTTGTTTTTACATCAGGCAGGACAGGCAACGGCGACCTATATCTGTTCGACCTTGTGTCAGGAGATTTAAGGAGGTTGACCGATAATGAATTTACAGATTTTTTCCCGCAGTGGTCGCCTGACAATGAAGATATTGTATTCACGACCGGCGGGAAGCAGTCCCATGATATACACATTATCAGGGATGTCGGGGGCGAAAACGAGCGGGAAGAGGTGCTTGTGAAATGGTTTTTCGATGATGTCCTGCCGAGGTTCTCGCCCGATGGAAATGCAATATCTTTTTACACAACCTACAATGAAGAGCGTGATCCTTTTAATACAAAAAGATGGGGAATAATGATCATACCCGCGGATGGGTCCGCTCCGGCGTCGGGTAAACAGCTGATTAAGTATTTTCACATATCGGATGTTGTAAAGGACAACGTGCAGGGCATAGCGTGGTTTCCGGACAATAAAAATCTTATATTCGCTAAAAACATTGATAGTGATTTTAATCCAATTTATATTTATAATATTGAAACCCGTGAAGAAACATTTGTAGAAACAGACACGAGCATTAACCATGACATAAATGTTTCCCCGCATGGAATGGTTTCATTCCGTGCGCAGGTTTTGGGCTGGGACAGGATCTTCATTGCGTCAACCAGTTATTTTGAGGAATATCTAAAGAAAAGAACCAGGAATTAAAATGATAAAAAGGCTCCTCTATACTCTTTGTTTTTTACTCATTTGGGCGGCCTCTCTATACCCTGTGCCAAAAGAGATAGAAGACGCTTTAAAGCTCAACAGGATCAACCATTTTGACGAGGCGCTTGAAATAATAGAACGCGCGTTAATAGATGAAAGAATAAAGCCGGATATTACATCGGCCTACACAGTTGGACGGATCCTGTACAGGAAGGGCGAGTTCTATCGGGAGGCAGCAAAACTTGCTGTATTGAACAATATCGAGTACCTCGAGCATGTAAAAGAAAAAGAACCTGTCCTGCCGGATGAAATTAAACTTTTTTTAGGGATAAATTATTTTTTTAACAACCAGTACCTGGAGGGCGCCGGGCTGTTAAGCCAGGTCGTTGAAAATAAGGCGATCGATGATAACCTGTATGGACTTGCGCTTGTATATCTCGGGGCTTCATACCACAAAACAGGTGAAAAAGAAAGAGCAGCCGATCTCTGGGCAAAAGTGAACAGCGACAAACCGCTTGCCTACTCGACTCTCGGGTATATTTACGCTTATCTCAGGATAAACCCATCCGAAGGTGAAAAGATCACAAAAGAGGTCCTTGAATTATCGCAAGGGCCCGGTGTGCAGAATATAGATACAATAAGGATCAATTACGCTTACACCCTGTTGTCCCTGCAGCGCTTCGGTGAAGCGTACAGGGAGATCTCTGATATTGACCTTGACACTCCTATCCATATTTTTAGACAGGACCCGAATAAAGAAATAAGGTTTTACGACCCGACGATTCTCGCAAGCTACAGTGAAATATTATTCGGTGAGTCCATAAAAAATCTTGAACCGATCGTTACGGCATCTTCGGGTGAGCTGGCAAGTTTCGCGTCTTATTATGTCGCACAGATGTATGTTTATCTGCGGGATTACGAAAAGAGCTTGAAGTTTGCCGTAAAGGCCAAGAAATTATCGGTTGTAAGCTCGCTTACAAGGGTGAGGGCCGTCGCGTGCGAGGCTTCCGTGAACATACTTTTAGGCAAAACAAAAAAGGGTTTGAGACTGCTCAGAAAAGAGATCGATAGGATATATGGAAAGCCATCGGCCCTTCTTGAAATGATAAAAGTGGTGATCTCCTCGGATGTCGACAACGCGTCTGTTAAAGACCTGGTAAATGAAATCGAATCATATGTTTATGAAACCGAATGGAAAAGATCCAGGAGGGACATAGCGCTGTTAGGTGAGGTTTCTTTTTTTTCAGGGCAATACACCAATGCTCTGTACTATCTTGAGAGCGCGCGGGATAAAGGTAATAAAAACAAGATAGAAACAAATGACCCAAATTTTTTATTAAAACTGTCATATGTGTATTATATAAAAGAGTATTATCCTGAAAGCCTTGAAATCCTGTTTTCCTTAGGAAGCAGGTTTTCCGGAATAAGACCGCTTCAGGATGCTGTCCAGTCAGTCTATTCCTATCAGCAGAGGGGCAGCGGTGAAACCTTGATAGACTGATTAAAAAAACAGAATTACATATCAGCACCTAAATAACAATTTCCTTGTTTTTTTGGTACAAACTTTAGTTTGCTGGAAACCTATTTTAAAGTCGGGCAAGCCCGAAGTTGCAAGAATGCGGCTTGTCCGTATTAGGGGCCATAAAATGAAAGATAAAAAGATATTTTTTATTATCACTCTTCTCTTTGTAATATCCTTATCTTTCAGCGCTTTCGCTCAGCAGAGGGGGGGGACTCTTATTTACGGGGAGTACGGAGCGCCGATCAGGCTTGTTCCGGTGCTGGCAAATGATTCGATATCTATCAGGTTGATCGAATTAATTTACGGATCTCTTGTCTATTACACAGCAAATGGTGAGATAAAAGGAGACCTCGCGGAACAGTGGACGATCTCGAATGATTTGAAGACTGTCAGCTTTTTTCTCAGAAAAGATGTGCTCTGGCACCCTCTCCCGGAGGAGAGCAAAGGCCGGAAATTTACCGCTGGCGATATATTGAAAACCTACGATATAATGATGCACCCAAAAACATTGACAGCCCTGTATTCAAGGTACAGTTTCATCGACCGTGTGGAGAAAGAGGGCGATTTTAAAATTGTATTTTACCTGAAAAAACCTATGCTGAATGTAATGGGAAGGTTCAGCTTCAAAATTATGCCGTCATTCTTACTGGATGATGTCAAGTTTTTACGGGGTGATGAGGACCTCTTTCTCAGCAAGCACCCCATTGGAACGGGGCCTTATCTTTTTCTTTCCAATGAAGGCTCGTCAGCAGAGGTAGTGTTAAAGGCATATGAGGATTATCATCTCGGTACTCCTATGATAGAAAAGATAATAATGAGGCCTTTTGCCGATCAGAACATAATAACACAGACACTTCTTTACGGAGGGATTGACCTCGAGGTCAGGGTGCCGCCCAGGGACATTGCGGAAATACAGGGTGACTCACGCTTTGAGCTGATCCCTTACAGCACGCTTTCCTATTCGTTTTTCGGATACAACTTGAGAAATCCCGTTCTTGCAATAAACGAAGTGAGAAAAGCTATCTCCTACGCTATAAACAGACAGGAGATGCTCGGCTCTTTCTTCGAAGGGAAAGGACAGCTTATTTCCGGCCCTTTCGCCCCCGGTTCATGGGCGTACAATCTCGATATTGAACCTGTCCCCTATTCACCGGAAGTGGCGAACAGCCTTCTCGACAGGGCCGGATTTACAGAGAGAACAAAACAGGGTGTCAGAAAAAGGGGCAGCTATCAGCTCAAGTTCCAGATGGTGGTCCCGATATCCAAGGGGAACGAAACTACAAAAAGGGTGATTCTAGCTTTCCAGAATTACCTGAAAGATGTCGGGATTGAAATAGAGATAAAGTGGCTTGAATGGAAATCGTGGACCGATGCTGTTTTTATTACACACGATTTTGATATAATCTATGCTGACTGGCTGTTTGACGATTCCTTCGATATTTCGTCACTTTTTCACTCAAGAGAGATCGGGCGCGGTAAGAACAACTTTGGCTCTTACAAGAACCCGGAAGTTGACGCGCTTCTTGATGAATCCCGGACTACTCTTGATATAGAAAAAAGGAGGACGATCTACAAGAATCTTCACAAAATCCTTGCGGCTGATATGCCATACACATATTTATGGACGCTCACAAATTACGCGGCCTATAACAGAAAATTAAGGCGTGTCGAGGTTCACCCTACAAGGTTTTTTACATACATCAGGGACTGGTATATTCCTAACGAGGAACAGAAGTAATGGTCAGTTTCCTGAAGACCCTGACAAGAGAAATAATAAACACTATACTGCTGATCCTCGGTGTAACGGCGCTGCTGTTTTTTCTGTTCAATATTATGCCGGGTGTCTTTCCGGGCAAGGGGCAGGGTTTCGGAGGGTATGTAGACCTTTTAAAAAGGTTATTTACATTTAATTTTGGTACTTCTTTTGTGTCGGGGAGAGATATCAACAGCATAATCTTCCCGGCATTTAGAAATACTCTCGTACTTACCGCAGGTTCTATTGTACTCTCGATGCTGATATCCGTCCCGATCGGGATTTTTTCGGCGTACAGGGGTTTTAAGAGCTACTCGTGGCCTCTTTCTGTTTTTTCATACATCATGTCTTCGATCCCTGTGTTTTACCTCGGTTATTTGGTCCTTTATATAGTTTCGAGGCAGACAGGGTTCCTGCCGATCTATTATCCGCAGGGGTCCGGGCGGGGCAGCCCCTTTCTTTCCTACGTGCTTCCGATACTGGTTCTTGGGCTGGGTAATGACTCTATAAGCGAAATCGTACGCTTAATAACAAATGAGCTGGGCCGCGTCATGGATAGTGACTATGTTATTGCGTCAAAAGCCCGCGGCGAGTCTGTCCTGAAAAGCTCGATCAACGAGGGCATAGTAGTACCGCTGGTTTCGATTACCTTCTCAAAAATACCGTTCATTATAGGAGGCGCTGTCATTGTCGAGCATGTGTTCAACTGGCCTGGCATGGGAAGGCTTGCTTTTCAATCTACTCTCAACAGAGACCTCCCCATGCTTATCGTGATCGCGTTTCTTTCGGTGCTTATCGTGAGGGCGGGAATGATAATCAAAGAGTTGGTCCTTTACTATTTTAACCCGCGTGAGAGTTGATGATATGAAAAGATATTATTTTGAGAGGGAAAAGGTTGATATAGAAAGTTTTTATGTTCCGCTGTCTAAAAGGGCCAGTGTGCGGGATGTCGTATCGATAGGTTTCGGGCTTTTCGTTGTGACCTGCCTTTTCGTGTTTTTTGTAATATCTTTGACCAATATTTTTATCAAGGACCCTATGCAGATCAGCATACAGGACATGTTTCTCCGGCCCTCTTTTCAGCACATATTCGGGACTGATTACCTGGGCAGGGATATTTTTTCCCGTATCGTAAAGGGGACCGAGGCGTTTTTTGTACCCGGGATTATCTCCATTACGATATCAACAGTTTTCGGTCTGCTCCTGGGGATCCTCTCGGGATATTACCCCAGGTACTTTTCAAAGATAATATTCTTTTTTTTGAATATCATAGATTCCATCCCCAGGCTGATATTCATACTTATTATAATAGTGCTGTTCAGTCCGTCGATTTATCTGATAATGGTTTTTGTCGGGGTGACCAGTATTCCCAAGTTTTCTTCCTATATCAAGATCAAGGTTGAATTACTCAAAAACCAGCGTTTTATTGAGTCATGCCGGGCGCTCGGTCTGTCACAGGCGACAATTATTTTTAAACACATTGTCTGGCTTTTTTCGAAGTCGATCCTGATAATCCATGCGACACTGGGTATGGGAGACGCAATACTTATCGAAACGTCCCTGTCATACCTGGGTATAGGTGTGCAGGAGCCTGTCCCGAGCTGGGGTAACATGGTTTCGATGGGAAAAGATTTCTTTTTTCAGGGAAAGTTCTGGCTTTCCAATATTCCTGCGGCCGTGATACTGGTAACGATAATGGGCCTCTATCTTCTCAGTGATGGGCTGAACTCTATTTACAATGAAAAGGTTTCCAGATAATGCCTTCTATTGCAGAGTTAAAAGATCTTAAAGTTTATTTTTATGACCAGAGAGACAAGAGATTTATAAGAGCTGTTGAAAACGCGGGTTTCGAAGTAGAGGAAGGATCGGTGCTCGGGGTTGTCGGGGAATCGGGATGCGGAAAAACCGTGACAGCGCTTTCGATGATGGGCCTGCTTGAGTCCGAGCCGGGAATTATCGGAGGTGAATTTTTCTTCAAGCCCCATGACGAGGATGTTCCGGAGCTTGAACAGGCTCTTCTTAAAAGATTCAGGCATAAAGGCGAATACCGAAAGGGAGATCTGTTAAATCTTTTTTACGGGCTGGGAAAATATGTCAGGTTTGAACAAAAACCCTACACAATAATAAAAGATACAGAAAAATGGCTCAGAAGAAATGACAGGATCATGGAACATGTGAGAGGGAAAAGTATTTCCATGGTTTTTCAAAGCCCCAGGATGAGCCTCAATCCTTTTATTCAGGTCGGGACCCAGTTGAAGAACACAATAAGAAGATTCAACAGAGGACTGAGCAGTCATGAAGTAAATGAAAGGGCAGAGGAGCTGCTTTTGTCCGTCAGGCTCTTGCAGCCTGAAATTTTTATGAACATGTACCCCCCTTCCCTATCTATCGGTATGGCCCAGCGTGTAGTTTTAGCAATAGCTCTATCCTCAAACCCCATGCTTCTTATAGCGGATGAGCCTACAACAGGCCTTGACACGATAAACATTCACAGGATAATCGAGCTTCTTGAAATTCTGAAGGTTGAGATGAACCTGACCCTTGTTTTGATATCACACAATATTAAAATTGTAAGCGCGATCGCCAGTGATATCGCGGTCATGTACGCGGGTATTATTGTCGAGCGCGGGAGTAAAAAAGATGTCATAAAAACAAAAAAAAACCCAAAGCACCCCTACACCGAAGTACTGGTTTCGTCTGTACCTTCGGATTCGGATATAAAAAGGGGAAAGAAACTTAGCGTGATCTACGGCAGTGTGCCCAATAACAAGCTGGCTGTAACAGCGTGCCCGTTTTTAAAGCGATGTCCCTATGCCGAAGGGAAGCTCAGGAAAAAATGCGAATCGGCTTGCCCTGAGTTGACCGAAGTAAAGCACGGACACTTTTTAAGATGTTATTTGTATCAGAAATAAAGGACAGGATTTGGAAACGATTATAGAAGCAATAAATGTATTCAAGCATTTCACAGGCAGAAAGCCGGGCCAGGTGATAAAGGCCTGTGATGATATCTCTTTTTCCATCCAGAAGGGCAAAACCCTGGGCCTTGTCGGTGAATCAGGCTGCGGTAAGACAACGGTTGGAAGGGTCCTTATTAGGCTCCTGGACCCGGATTCAGGTTCTGTTTTGTACAGAGGCGCGGATCTTGTAGAATTGACCCCGAAAGAGGTAAGACCGCTCAGAAAGAACTTTCAGATGATATTCCAGGATTCCCGCGCGGCCTTCAATCCCAGGATGAGGGTTTACGACACGTTAAAGGAATCCCTCAGGCTGTACAGAGCTTTAAAAGCCCGGGAAGTCAGGGACGAGATCAAAAACCTTACGTCACGGGTAAACCTGCACAGAGGGCTTCTTTACCATTTTGTCGGGAACCTCTCCGGCGGCGAGTTGAAGAGACTTGACATAGCCAGGGCGCTCTCGATACACCCGGAGTTTATCATTGCCGATGAGCCGCTGGCCCTTCTTGACATGGCGATCCAGTCGCAAATCGTGAACCTCCTCCTCCAGGTCCAGCAGGAGGAAAATACTGCGATTCTTTTTATTTCCCACGATTTGAAAATGGTGAGGATGCTGAGCCACACGGTTGCTGTAATGTACAGGGGAAAGATAGTGGAGTACGCTCCCAAGACTTTAATAACTGAAAATCCTCTCCATCCTTACACGGTGTATCTTTGGGACCCGAGAAGTTCCGATTTCTATGTCCGGTTTTTTGAGAACGGCTGTGTGTATAAAAACAGCTGCCGTCTTTTCCATAAAAAGGGCTTCCCATTAATGTGCAGTGAGAAACAGCCAAAACTGCTGGAATATGAAAGGGGCCATTTCGTGGCCTGCCACTTCGCAAAGTAATTCTTTAAAAGGACCCGGATGGACAACAGGAGGATCGTAAAATCAGCCTTTAGTATGAGCATTGTTACCTTTGTGTCAAGGGTGTTCGGTCTTGTCAGGGAATGGCTCCGAGGATATCTGCTGGGTACATCGGGAAGTTCCGATGCTTTTGCCCTGGCATTTATGTTTCCCAACCTGCTGAGAAGGCTCGTCGGTGAAGGTGCGATGACCGCGGCTTTTGTCCCGGTGTTGTCAGACTACATCGAGAAAAATGAAAAGAGCGATCTTGATGATTTCATAAACAGCTTTTTTTCCATGCTGTTTTTTTTCCTCATTTTCATCGTCACATTAATGATAGCTCTGGCCCCCGTACTGAAACATTTGCTGCCCGAGTTCGCGAAGTCGCCTGAAAAGATGGAACTGACAATCTTTCTTTCCAGGATGATGTTTCCCTATATTTTTTTTATAAGCCTCGCGGCTTTGACACAGTCAATCCTCAACACGTACAAAATATTTGTTCCCTCAGCCATGACTCCTATTTTGCTCAACATCTCTATTATTTCAGCAGGGTTACTGCTCGGATACAGGGTGCGTAACCCCGCGATAGCCCTGGGGATAGGGGTCCTGGTCGGCGGGCTGCTCCAGTTCTTTTTTCCGCTGCCGTTTTTGCTGAAAAGAGATATAAAATACAGGTTTTCTTTTCGGGTGAAAAACCCTGGTGTGCGCAAGGTATTTTTCCTCATGCTGCCCGGCACTGTCGGGGCCGGTGTTTACCAGATAAACACGCTTGTGTCGCAGTTCATCGCCGCTACTCTGGAAGAGGGCTCGGTCGCGGCGCTGAGATTTTCCAACGTGCTTGTCGAAGTGGCGCTGGGTGTTTTTGTCATTTCTTTATCGACCGTCATACTCCCGGCGCTTTCTGAAAGATCTTCAAAAGGTGATATGGAGGGAATGAAAAAGACCCTTAGTTTCGCCATGAGGCTTGTTTTTTTAATAACCCTCCCGGCCATGTTCGGGCTCATTGTGTTGAGGGTCCCTTTAGTCAGGATGCTTTTCAGGTATGGTCAGTTCACTGAGCAGTCAACAGCTATGGTAGCATACGCGCTGCTGTTTCACGCCCCGGGGCTCTTTGGCACCGGCGGGACCAGAGTTATTGCCCAGATGTTTTTTGCGATGAAGGACACAAAGACCCCTGTGTATGTGGCGGCGGTTGTAATGACAGTGAATATACTGCTTTGTTTTGCACTTTTAGGACCGTTAAAGCTGGGAGGCATCGCCCTTGCGGGGTCTGTATCCGCTTTTCTTAATTTTTTTCTTCTTCTTATCATATTACGGAGGCGTACAGGGAGAATTATCACTCCGGAGGTGGTCTATTCCATGATTAAATCATTACTGTCTTCTGTCATAATGGCCGGGGTGCTTTATCTTCTACTCATGACTTTTTCAGAATTAATGTCCAGGACCCGCGTCTATAACGCGGGACTGACGGTACTATTCCTCCTTGTCGGTATCTTCATTTTTTTCATTCTAAATGTCCTTTTTAAGAACAGGGATGTTCTTGAGCTGAAAAAGATCATATCTGGAAAGTTCGGTTTTAAGTAGATCGACAAGATGGAAATGCAGGCAGATGATGAGGCCTTTCACTGGCTGTCCAGGTATTTAATAAATAGTCTCTTGGGTTTTGCCAATATTGAAAACCAGCTTCCTAATTAGTGCCTAAAACTGATATTCTGGTTTTGGCGTAATACTTTTCCACTTCTTCGATATCGAACACGCAGGCACCTGAAATTTGCGTGTTGGCGCTTCCAAGCGCACAGGCAATACGGGCAGTATCTGCCGTGTCAAATTCGTTTATGATCCCGATAATGCCCCCGGCAAGAGCCGCGTCACCCGAGCCGACCGTGTTTACGGGACCCGAGACGACAGCCTCGCAATGGACAATTTCTTTCCCCCTGGAGTATATTAACCCGTTTTTGCCCAGAGTGATCATGACGTTTTTAATTCCCATGTTGTGGAAGATCCGCGCCGCTTTAAAAAGATCGTCGCGAGATGCTGTTGGTCTGGAAACCCCTGATGACCTGTGAAGTTTCGGCGGTCTTTGTGATCCCGATGAACCGGGAGGCTCTTGCGACGCTCGTTGTCCAGGCAATCCGGGCGGTTCCGGGAAAAATCCGAGCACATCCTCGACCTCCCTCGCGTTGGGTTTTATGAAAAGCGGCACCGCTTTTATCCCTTCTATAAAAGCGGGCCCGGATGCATCGAAAAACACAAGGGCACCGGCCGACTTGGCTTCATTGATGAGAGATGAGTATGTTTCGCCGGGCAGCCCCGCCGGAAGGCTCCCGGAAAAAACAAAAATCACGCCTTCTTTGTAAAGGGACCTGATTTTTTTTTCAAACTCCCTGATCATTGACCTGCTGATGACCGGGCCTTTTTCTCTAAGATGGGTCTCTTTCGGGCTGCTGTCAGAGACTATAGTGACATTCGTCCTCAAGAAACCGCTGATGCTTAGAAAATCATGTGCTATCTCCCCATTGTCAAGCAGGTATTTATAAACATCACAGCCCCCTTCCGCTAACATGCCGGTTGCTGTTGAATCAATGCCGAAAGCCCGAAGAGCGCGGGAAACGTTTACACCTTTGCCTCCGGCAAAAGACTCTGATCTATCGACCTGAAATGTACCGCCGGCCCTAAAATCTTTGACTTTGAGGGTCCTGTCCACTACAGGATTCATTGTGACGGTTACTATTGATATATTCAGCCTTTTGCGTATATCACCGATCATTTTATCTTTCTGTTGATAATTTAAATTATTATAATATAATAGTGAAAAAATAATGGGAGGTCCCTGTGCATATCGGAATAATATATTCATCGGA
>DRHN01000063.1 GCA_011049595.1 Spirochaetota bacterium
CGTCAGATGTGTATAAGAGACAGGGTGGACACTGTTCAATGTATCCCAGACATTTTCGACATCCTCCCGAAAAGCAAAATCGGCGAGGGGGCAGCCGGCCGCCCTCTCGGGTACAAAAACATGCTTACCAACGTCTGCCAGGACCCGGGCGATTTCAGCCATAAAATACACACCGCAGAAAACAATAAATTTTGCCTCAGTGCCGGCCGACACCCTTGACAGCTCCAGGGAGTCGCCCGTGCAATCGGCAAACTGCGCTATTTCATCCCGCTGGTAATGATGGACCGGGATAAACAGATCGTCTTTAAAACTGTTTTTCAGCTCCCATATCTTTTCATCTACCTCGGGATCGCTCAGTTCTTTGTAACTATCCATATTAATGACCTTTATCACAGGTTTTCAACCCGGGACCGTGAAGATTATTACGGATCCGGTTTAATTTTCATGGAAAAATCTGAATTGCCGGCAGCATAAGTGATACAGCCCGCCGAAATATAATCAACATGGACCTTGCGAAGTTTTTTTATCCTGCGCCTGTTCATGTTGCCTGAAACCTCGATCTCGGTTTTTCGGTTTACTATTTTAACCGCCTTTTTTACCGTACTACGGGTCATGTTGTCAAGCATTATCCGGTCAACACCGAGTGAAAGCGCTTCTCTCACCTCTTCCAGCGAACGGCACTCTACCTCAATTTTGTATTTATCGCTATGCCGTGTCCTCACCCTGTTAACCGCCCCGGCAATAGAACCCGCCCCGTCGATATGATTGTCCTTTATAAGTACCATATCGTAGAGCCCCATCCGGTGGTTCACACCGCCTCCGTGAACAACAGCCGTTTTCTCGAGCTCTCTCAACCCGGGCAGGGTTTTTCTTGTGTCTAAAATCCTGATCCCGGTCCCTGACAGCAGGCCCGTCAGCCTGCCGGTCTCAGTGGCAATACCTGAAAGATGGCCCAGAAAATTCAGAGCGGTCCTCTCACCCGCGAGAATGGATCTCATCCGCCCCTTCAAAGAAGCGATCTTTTCCTGTTTTTTAAAACCCTCGCCGTCTTTTTTATAAAATGTAACAGCCAGACCGGGGTCGATCAATCCATATACTTTTTTAAAGACCACGGCACCGGAAATAATTCCTGAGGATTTGGCCATTAAATGGGCTTCTTTTTCCTCCGCTGAAAAAACAGCGTCTGTTGTTACATCGATAAAATCGGGCGTCTCACCCCTTAGAAAGGCATCCAGCCCTTTTCCGAAATTCACACACAGGTCTTCACTGAGAGCCGCCCTGATAACAAGATCGGCAGGTGACAGGTCCGTCACTTGGTACCTCATCCTGGAAAAAGTTTCACACCGGCATCGAAGATCGCCCGGATTTGCGGCAAAAAAGAGGGCCCGGGTTGCGACCGTCTTAAGGACTGTACATTGCTCCTAAAAAAATAGGGGCAATTGATGTATTGCCCCGTTATAAACAATTAGCGGCGCAGGGACTCGAACCCCGGACACTGCGGATATGAGCCGCATGCTCTAACCGGCTGAGCTACGCCGCCATGAAATCATTCAATAGTTACAAAAAAAAAAAGCCATAGTCAAGCAAAATTGAAAAGGTATCCGTTTGTAAGCGATGTTGTGCGCAGCACTGAAAAGTGAAAATGCGGAGAAAGGTCATTGCCTGTCCCCGCATATTAATTTACTTAATCAGCTGTACTTCCGGTTATTTCTTTCAGGACTTGCTGCCTGTTTCAAGGCTTTACTGCCTTTTTTTGGGCTTTGTTTTGATCAATAGCCAATAGCTGCAATACTTTTATTTTAATCAAAGTTCAATGAGAAACCGACCCTTGCGTCAAGCGCGAATGCGTTGAGCTCGAGACGGTACTGGCTTAATAGAAATTTCTGGATATCATCATCGGTTGGTACAAATGAACCCGCAGCGTCTTGTTCCGCAATATAATCGTATTCGCCCCATCTACTATCCGGAAGCCCGATCGGAGCAATGATAGCGCCGACCTTTACAAAGATCCTGAAATTCTTGCCGAACCTAATTGCAGCTTCAGCGTTAACGTCAACAATAAGACCCATTGTAGCGGATGAAGACCCTGAACTCACCTCAACGGTTGAGTTTTCAGGAGTGCTTCCATTGTAAAACTTGTATCCTCCTGAAAATAGACTTGCGCCTGCACCAAGGTCAAGCCCGAGGCTGATCCCGATCAGAGACACGCCCAAATCCAGCCGGAGCCCATACCTCGACATCAGAAAAACGAGGCCACCGTCCATAGTAGCACCGAAATTTAAATTATAAGGTGTATTTGTCGGCCAATAGTTTGGCGAAGCAGAAAATTGTGCCCCGTCCCCAAGGTTCATAAACACCAGAACCCCGGTCTCAATACCTACAAAAAACCCCCCCCTTTTTGACACATTTATACCGCGCATTATCCTGAGATCGATCGCCGGGACCCGGAAACTTTCATCACCCATCATACCGGGGCCGTCGACCCTCGCGGTAAAAAGCGCGATGCCGTAGCTCGGGGCGGCAAAGTCCCTTTTCCACTGGCCTAAAACCTTGTCAAGGGTGTCCGTCCACTTTTCCTTCTCTTCCTCTTCACCCTCCTCCTGCGCTATCGCGGCCAGGGGCACAAAGACAATAAGAAGCGCGAATAATAACAACAATACTTTTTTCATATATACCTCCTTGCGTATTTCTTCAAGTTTAAATATATCCCATAAATTTTTTATTTCAATGATTTTAGGGTAAAAAATTGTTCGAGCGCGAGGGCGAGGCTTACTGCCGCGGGAGTGAGGTTTTTTAAAAGCGTGGAGACATGAGAGCGGAAATGAAGACCGCTCCCGAACCCCGGCACATCATCGGAAACCTCATCCAGCACCGAGCGTATGCTGATGAAAGGTTTGCCCATGGAATCAGCATGCGCGAACCTGTAATAGTCCTCCATGTCAACCGAAACAGCGCCTGCTGCCTGTCCGAGCGCAACCTTTTCCCTGTAATTCCTGATGGCCCTCGAGGCAGTCACTGTCCTTCCCCGATGGATCTTAACGCCTTTGTCCAGCAGAAGCAGGCGTAATTCCTCACCCACGGTAACTGCCTGGGGATTTTTCTTCGGCTCCTGTTCAGTTAATCCGTTTTCCCGGTTTGCAGACCCGGCCGGGCAGGCAGCCCCGGACATGCCTTTAGGCACGTAGAGCCTGTTCAGGAACTTTTCGTCAGCCAGCACAAGCTCTGTTGACACAACAATGTCGCCCGTACTAAAACCGGTCACAAGCGCGCCGCAGAACCCCGCGGATATTACTCTCGAACAGTTTTCAAGAAGCTTCACGTCAAAAGATTTGCTGCCGATACCGGTCTTTATAACTTCGATATCATTTCCGTTTATCCGGCCGCGATAGACCGCGCGCCCGGATATCTTTCTTTTTTTTACATTCTGAAGTATGTCAAGAAAATAATCTATCTCTTTTTTCAGGGACACCATCACGCAAATCATGGACTTCACCAGCAAGAATTTTTAATTAAAACATCACCGGAGTATCACGAACCAATCAGCTCCAAAACTGCCAAAGCATAAACCCCATAAACCCGGGCGCTGCATCAATCCAAAATAATAAAAGCCGGGCTCCTGCTTTTAAGCGGATGCCCGGCAATTTTTATCGCCACCTTTTCATAAAATTCAGCTTCAAAAACAGCTTTTAAAAAAGCCCCTCAACAGAACCCGTTTTTACATCAACATCCACCTTGCGGTACGCCGGGTCTGAAGATGTCCCGGGCATCAGGCTTATCGTGCCTGCTACCGGGCAGAGGAACCTGGCCCCTGAGAACAGCAGAATATCCCTCACCGGGAGCTTCCATCCTTTCGGTACACCTTTCAGTGCCGGGTCATGACTCAGGCTGAGATGTGTTTTTACCATCATCGTGTTAAAATCCTTGTATACAGGGTCGCTTTCAAACCGTTTTGCTTTCTCTTCGGCCTCCGCCGACCAGGTTACACCGTCCCCCCCATAAACCTCTCTGACGATCCGGTCGACTCTTTCCCGGAGCGGCAGTTCAAGAGGATAGAGGTGCTTGAAATCGACTTTTTCCTCGCAGGCATCGATCACAGCATCGGTCAGTTCAAGGGCCCCGTCGCCCCCTTTGAGCCAGTGCTCGCTCAGCGCGCACCTTGCGCCCGACTTCTCTACAAGTTTTCGCACAAGGGCAATCTCATTTTTTGTGTCCGTGTGAAATGCGTTGATACAAACTACAGGTTTTATACCTGATTTTTTGACAACGCCGATGAGATGAAATAAATTATCGATGCCTTTCTCTAAAAGCCCCAGATTTTCTTTTGTGTACTCTTCAGCAAGCGGGCGTCCGGGAACTACCCTGGGGCCGCCGCCATGCATTTTCATGGCACGGATGGTAGCGGTGATAACCGACACATTGGGTTTCAGACCGCTGAGCCTGCACTTTACATTCCAGAACTTTTCAAACCCGATATCAGCGGCAAAACCGCTTTCAGTTACATGGTAGTCGAACATTTTCAAACCCACGCGGTCGGCGATTATCGAAGACTGGCCCACCGCAATATTGGCGAAGGGGCCCGCATGGATCATACAGGGCTGGTACTCAACCGTGCAGCCGAGAGTGGGGTTGATCGTGTTTCTCATCCACGCTGTCATGGCCCCGCCTACTTCGAGGTCGTCCGCAGTGACAGGATTTCCCTTTTTGTCGTACGCGATCGTGACATTTCCGATCATTTCCCTGAGGTCTTTCAGGTCCCTCGCTATGGAAAGAATGGCCATCAGCTCGGAGCTCACCGTTATCTGGAACCCCGACTGCATCATAAAACCGTCCATCTTGCCGCCCATACCGATTATGATATTTCTAAGCGCCTGCGCGCAGAAATCGATGGCCCACTTTATCTCGATCCTTCTCGGGTCGATGTCGAGCCGTTTCAGGTTGCGCTTCGCAAGCTGCACGTCATCGTAATTGAATTCATGCTGCATGCGGGCCGTAAGCGCGATCATTGCAAGGTTGTGCGCGTTTGTGATGTCATTGATGTCGCCTGTCAGCCCCATGGAAAACTCTGTCATGGGGATAAGGAGGGCGTTCCCCCCGCCTGCCGCTGTCCCTTTGATGTTCATGGTAGGTCCGCCCGACGGCTGCCGTATAGCGCCTCCTATATTTTTACCCCGTTTTCCAAAACCCTCTATCAGGCCCATTGACGTAGTTGTTTTTCCCTCACCAAGGGGAGTGGGAGTGATGGCTGTCACTTCAATATATTTGCCATCGGGTTTTTTCCCAAGCCGGTCGATTATCTTCATGAAGTCGAGTTTGGCGATCCTTCCGTAGGGAATAATTTCCTCTTTTTCCAAACCAAGTTTATCACGCCACTCATCGGGAGTGGGCATTTTCTTTTCGGCCGCTTCGGCTATCTGCCAGTCGGCCATCTTTGTGGCATCGTATGCCATGTCCTGCCCTCCTTGTGTTTTTTGATTAAAACTAAGTAATAGTTAAATATTTGTCAATAAAAAAGTAATCCATAAAAGTGATCCGTAAAAAATTCAATGATAATCTCTAATTTTATAAAAAAATGAATTGATTAAAACCTGAAAATAAGGGATAATATGAAAGTTTTATTATTTATATTCAAGGTCAAACGATGCCTACGGATAGAAGAAAAAACCCCAGGTTGCTGAAAAACCTGCCCTTCAAGGTGAACCTTCAGGGGAGCGATGTCGCGATTGAAAGCCTGGACATCAGCTGCAACGGTATCAGCTGCAAGGTGGATGAGTTTATACCGGAGATGACCAGATTGGAAATTCTGATGATCCTTCCTTCTGTTACAGATTTTGAAGGCCGTGTAGCATTTCCCGCGCAGGAAGTAAAATGTGAGGGAGTAGTTGTCAGGGTGGAAGAAGAACGGGCACTGGACGAAACAAAATTCTATAATACGGCAATCTACTTTGATAAAATAAGAGAAGAGGAAAAACAGAAAATACTGGGGTTTGTCTTGCAGGAAATAGAAAAAGGGCATGCCTGATATGGAAAAAAGGTGCTAACAATGAGCTATAACATCAAAAATGATATAAAGCAAAAGTTAAAAGAACAGCGGATCGAAACACCTACGTGGGGATATGCCGACTCGGGCACCCGTTTTTTTGTTTTTAAACAAAAACAGGCAGCCAGGTTGCTGAAGGAAAAGCTCGAAGACGCCGCGCAGGTCCATAAATACACGGGTGTGTGCCCTTCCGCGGCAATCCATATTCCCTGGGACAGGGTGGATAACTGGGACGAGATCGCAAATTACGCGGCCGGGCTTGGGCTCGAGATAGGGGCAGTAAATCCAAACCTGTTCCAGGATGACGATTACAAGCTCGGCAGCATATGCAATCCGGACGCAGGCGTGCGCCGGAAGACCGTTGACCACATAAAAGAATGTGTAAATATCGCGAAAACTACCGGATCGTCAATAATAAGCCTCTGGATTCCTGACGGCACAAACTATCCCGGCCAGGACAGCTTCAGGGCAAGAAAAGGGAGGTTGGAAGAAACTCTGACCGAAGTGTGTGAGAGTCTTTCCGCGGACATGAGACTTCTGATCGAGTATAAATTCTTTGAACCTTCTTTCTATCATACAGATGTTTTCGACTGGGGCTCGGCATTCTGGCTTTCCAAAAAACTCGGGGACAAAGCGCAGGTCCTTGTCGATCTCGGCCACCATCCGCCGGGGGCAAATATAGAGCAGATAGTGGCATTTCTGCTTGATGAAAAGAAGCTCGGCGGGTTCCATTTTAACGACAAAAAATACGCGGATGACGACCTCGTTGTCGGGTCTATAAAACCTTACGAATTGTTTCTGATCTACAATGAGCTGGTGGGCGCCGCATTCGACGCAACTACTGCCTCTACTGCTGAAAATGTTGCTTACATGATCGATCAATCCCACAATATAAAAAACAAGATCGAAGCAATGATCCAGTCTGTCATCAACATTCAGATCGCCTATGCTCAGGCTCTTTTAATCGACAGGGTCTTTCTTAAAGCCGCGCAGGATGAAGGCAGGGTGCTGGACGCCGAGGAGTGTCTGAAGGACGCCTTCAATACCGACGTGCGGCCGGTCCTTGGAGAAATCCGGGAGGAGATGGGCATAGACCACGACCCTCTTTCCGCCTACAGACGAAGCGGTTACAACGAGCGGATTTTAAAAGAGAGAGAATAATAAAGTCCTTACGAATAGATTTTTATCCCTATTGTTTACGGCAAATTTTTAAACAAACAAGGCATCCACAGTCCTGTACTTATTCACGAAAATAAAAAATTGTTAACAAATTATCAATTTCGTATTATTTTGTCTGTGCGGTGCAACCCTGCATACGGTTGTCAAAATATGACATGCTATATGTATAAGTTTATATTAATGAAAATCTAAGGAGAGGACATGTACACCGATAAACCGCTTCGATTTTTCTTTGACAAACTGTGTTCGAAGAGCCCGGAACCGGGCGGCGGAAGCGCGTCAGCCCTTACCGGGGCTACAGCGGCCGGTCTATCCGGAATGCTTGCCGCGCTTACGATAAATAAAAAGGGCTACGAAGATACGCAGTCTGAGATGAAAGAAATTCTCGCGAAGGCTGAAAACCTGAAAGAGGATCTTCTCGATCTCTTGCAAAAAGACTCCGAGGCTTTTAACGATGCTTCAAAGGCTTTTAAAATGCCTTCAGGAACGGATGATGAAAAAGCAAAAAAGGAAAAGGCCGTAGCAGCCGGTTTGAAAAAAGCAACGGAGGTACCGCTGAACATTATGGAAAAAAGCCTCGAGGTCGCGCTGCTTGCGCAAAGAGTTTTAAAAAAAGGAAACGAAATGGCAATAACAGATGGCGCGATATCCGCCCTTTTTGCCGAAGCCGCGGTAGTCGGGGCCATGTTCAACGTGAGAATAAATTTCAGCTGGATGAAGGACACCGAATATATCGAGGCCACCGAAAAACGGCTGGGAGAGATCCTCGAAAAAGTTCATTCAATAAAGGAGGAGGCTGTCTCTTACACTATTGAAAAACTGAAAAATTGAACACATTTCTTTTATAAACTTACTCAACTTAAACTACAAATTAATGGAGGTGGAAAATTGAGCGCAAAAGTAATTGACTGCGTGGCAATCGCAGACGAGATCAAAGTAGAATTGATAAAAGAGATCAAGGACCTGGGTTCCAAAGGTGTCACCGTTGGTGTAGCCACGGTTCTCGTTGGGGAGGATTTCGGAGCCAGGATGTACAGAAACCAGATCGAAAAATTTTGCGGCGAGATGGGCGTTGAATACACAAATGCCGACCCGCCGGCCGACACATCGGAGGATGATGTTGTAAAAATCGTCTCAGACCTTAACGAAAATAAAAACGTGAGCGGGATCATTCCTTTGAGGCCCTTTCCGGAGCACATTTCGGATTACGCGATAATCAACACCATTGCGCTGAACAAGGACATTGACTGCTTTCATCCATACAATATGGGAAAATTAACACTCGGTGAGATCACATTTGCTCCCGCGACCCCATCGGCATGTATAGAAATTCTCGACAGGGAAAATGTCGAACTTGAAGGTGCGGAAGTTGTCGTTGTCGGGCATTCCAATATTGTCGGCAAACCGATATCCAACCTCTGCATCAACAGGAACGCCACTACATCGACCACCCATGTGTTCACATCAATGGCCGGCAACCTTGAAAAGCACACCAGCGGGGCGGACATACTGATAGTGGCAGCCGGAAAAGCCGGGCTGATAACATCCGACCTGGTAAAGGAAGGAGCGTTTGTCATTGATGTTGGCATAAACAGGGTGAAGCTGACGTATGAAAATGGAAACCCCGTGCTGAATGATAAAGGAAAACCAAAATCAAAAACCGTGGGTGATGTAGATTTTGATTCTGTAAAAGAAAAGGCCGGAAAGATCACAACAGTCCCGGGAGGCGTAGGCGCTATTACAAACATGATGTTAATGCGAAACGCTGTAAAAGCCGCCAAAATCCAGGGAGGGCTTGTTTAATCTTTTATACAAAAGGGGCGGAGTTAAACCCGCCCCTCTCTAATATACCCTCGATCCCGGGACATTACATTCCCATGATCTTCTTGTTAACCAGCATATCCAGACTGCCCAGTTTCAGCGCTTCTTCATTCACGCTGTCGTAGTCCACGTTCGTGCCTGATATTTTACCGAGGTCACCGTTTTTCAGGGTATCTGCTATTTCCTGATGGGAGTTCCAAAGTTTGTCCTGTATAGAATTGATCCGGTCATCTTCAGCCAGCTTTATTGCCCTGCTCTCAGCTGTCCTGTAAGCATCCACATTCAGCTCTATGAATTCCCTCCTGATCGCTGTTTTGTTTGCTTCGCCCGGCGCAGTGTCCGTCCTCAGTATATGGTTATCAAATTCTACATGCCCCTGCCATCCCATTTTCTCGAGCACGTACAGGACACTGATAAACTCCTTCAGCCCGTCCATTCCGACAAGAACAGGATTATCGTTGTCGAACTGGTTTGGTTTCTGATTTCCTACATGAAGGAAAAACAGTTTCCCAAAACGTACCGCCATGGCAGCCGCTGCAACACCGGTCAATCCTGTCATCTGCTCGTGCTGAAGCAGCTCCGGGTTAACGCCCCAGAAATCAGGGCTCTCGAGCCTTGAAATCAGCGCGATAGCGTGGCCCACAGTCGGAAGGTACATTTCTCCGCGAGGTTCATTCGGCTTATTTTCAATGGTCCCCTGCTTGATTGAAAGATCATTGGCCTTAGCATACCGGGCAACCAGGTTTAAACCGTCCATCAGATAGGTATAGTTTCTTCCCCACGGGACTGCAAACTGCGTTTCAAAGCCGTCGCGGGCCACCCAGTAGGTAAAATATTCCGCCCCGAGGAAATTCCCTATCCTCAAGGCCCTCATGGCCTTTTTCGCCGCGAGGAGCCTGACGCGCGGATCGGGGTTTGTAATACCGCCGTTTCGGAATACAGGATTGCCGTGAAGACCGCATGTAACCATCTTAAATATCAGCCCCGCTTTGTCGAGTTTTTCCTTTATTGTCTTCAGTATCTTGTAAGTTTCACTGCCGGTCTGAGAGTCATCATCTTCATTGTATGGGTCCCAGGGAACAAGATCATCGTCGTGAGCAGCAGTAAAATCAATAAGCCCGTCATTTTTTGCTCCGCACAGTATATCAGTCGCTTCCACAGAGGTGATCCGGTCCATAACCGCGGGGCCGAAAGGGTCGCCGACCGGGTTTGCCGCGCACCAGTACGGCATTGAAATTTTACGTTTTGTCCCCATTGGCAATCCTCCGGAAATTATAGTATATGTTTTAAAAATCTCTTTGTTCTCTCTTTATCAGGGTCATCGAATATTTTTTCCGGCGCACCCTCCTCAACGACCTCTCCCTTATCCATAAAGACAACACGGTGCGCGGCTGCTCTCGCGAATCCCATTTCATGGGACACCACAAGCATGGTCATCCCGTCCCGGGCAAGAGACAGCATTACATCGAGAACTTCCTTTATCATCTCAGGGTCGAGTGCCGATGTAGGTTCGTCGAACAGCATTATGTGCGGATCCATAGCAAGGGCGCGGGCAATCGCGACCCGCTGCTGCTGCCCGCCGGACAGCTGCTCAGGGTAAGATTCCGCTTTGTCAACAAGCCCGACCCTTCGCAATAGCCCATTAGCTTTGTTAAAGGCTGCTTCTTTGCCCATCTTTTTTATGACCTTAGGAGCAAGAGCGATATTGTTGAAAGCGTTCAGATGAGGAAAAAGATTAAAGGATTGAAAAACCATCCCCACCTCTTCTCTTACCTTCCTGATATCCGCCTTTGATTCGGTTACACATATATCGTCTATCCATATGGACCCTGACGTGAGATCTTCCATCCTGTTCACACATCTGAGGAGGGTCGACTTCCCGCTTCCCGAGGGCCCTATCACAAGAACCACTTCACCCTGATGCACGATAAGGTCCACATCCTTAACGGCAAAAATGTGCGATCTTTTTAACTTTTTAACCCTTTTTTGCCGCGGATTTTTGGCGGGATCTTCTCTCTGAAATGTATTAAAAACCTTTGTTGCTTTTTCTATTCTGATCTTGATTTTACTTGACATTGCGGTTTAGCCGGTCCTCCATCATTCCAACGAGCAATGAAAAAAACAAAGTAAGAATAAGATAGACCAGGGCAACAACCGTGAAGGTTTCAAAATATTCAAAAGACCTGGACGCATACTCCCTCCCGCGCCGCAGCAGGTCCGATACCGCGATAATGGACACAAGAGAAGAATCCTTCAACAGAGCGATAAACTCGTTGCCGATAGGCGGCAGGACGATCCTTATGGTCTGAGGAAGGATTATGTATCTCATTGCTTTACTTCTCGAAAATCCGAGTGCAAGTGCGGCCTCCGTCTGGCCTTTGGGGACAGCTTGAATACCCGCCCTTATTATCTCTCCAAGGTAAGCTCCGTAGCACACAGCCATAGCGATAACTGCCGAAGTGATGTCAGGGATCTTTATTATTCTGCCGAGTGCGTAATAGATGTAAAAGATCTGTACAAGAAGGGGAATACCGCGGACAACCTCTACATAAACAGTGGCGATCCTGTTGATGAACCTGACACGTGAAACCCTCCCAAGACCTGCGAAAAGCCCTATGACAAGGGCGAGCATAATCGAGAATACGGTCACTTGAAATGTTTTTAGAATTCCATCGGGAAGGAATTTTATAATATCACGGTATGGGTCCGGTGAGTATATCACAAGAAATATCAATAGCCCGCAAGCCCCGAAAAAAGAGATCCTCCACGCGGAGAATATCTCATTTTTCCCCTTCCCGGGGATGAGCGTACCATCGCTAATGATTATTTTTTCTTTTTCCATCTTTGAAGCCGGTTATTATCAGAGGTAATTTGACCGATAAACCCTGCCTTTTACAGATCAAACTTAAGCCCCATAAGAGCAGGGTCATTGACGGGTTTCAAAATTTTACCTGAGCCATTTTTTCTCTATCTTCGCGTAAGTTGAGGTGCCCAGTACTTTGTCAAGTCCTTTATTTATCGCGTCGAGGACTTCCTTGTTTCCTTTTTGCACAGCTATGCCGTAAAACTCTTCTGTAAAAGGCTCTCCAACGATCTTCAGCTTGTCTTTGTATGATTCACTCTGTAAAGCAAAGTCGGCAGCAACCGGAGTGTCGGCAACCACTCCATCTATTCTTCCGTTGACCAGATCTTCATACGCAAGCCCGATTTCATCGTAGGTCTTTAACTCCACACCTGATACTTTCTCAATTTCAAAAGACCCTGTTGTACCGATCTGTGCAGCCACGATCTTCCCCTTCAAATCCGCGAGTACGGTGACACCCGAAGTTGACTTTTGAACAACCAGGATCTGGCCGGCATTGATATAAGACTGGGAAAAATCCATCTGCTGTTTTCTTTCCTCGGTAATAGTCACAGAAGACATAATAGCGTCGTATTTACCGCCAGCAAGGCCCGCGAAAATACCGTCCCAGGCGGTGTTTTTGAATTCAAATGTAAAACCTCCGCCTTTAGCGATTTCTTTCATCAGATCAATATCAAAACCCACAATATCCTTATCTGAGTCAACATACTCCATTGGCGGCCACGTGGCATCCGTCGCCACAACAATGTGAAGACCGCCATCACCTTCATCAGGGCTCCCTGCAAAAACAACACCGGAAGCTGCAAATAATAGTATGAAACAGAAAATGATCCTTTTAAGCATCCCCACCTCCTTAATAATTTAAAATTGCTGGCTATTTTTCAATTTTTCTGCCAAACGGGCAGTAAAATATGTTATCGATTCTCAGTTTGTCACAATCAGGGTATAGTGATTTCTTTTTTCTGTCAAGTATTAAAAATCATGGAAAATAATAAAAGGCTGGAAATGCAACAAAAATCACTGCAACGTTTTGGAATAAAAAAATACCCCCGGAGAAAGGAGGAAAACCGGGGATATTTTTCAAAATTTATGTTTGAAATTGAGTATTACGTCAAACTTTTATCAATAATAATATAACACCAAACAGCGAACATTTCAAGATAAAAGCACACAATATGCAAAAAAACAAAATTACAATTTGAAGATCATTCCCTCTCTTGCAAGATATATATTTGGTTTCCGAATTTTCATCGCGTTTCTGTGGCTTATTGCTTCATCAAGGATCTGGTTTAATTTACAGTCTGAACAGCTTGGTTCATGGTGAGTAAGCACCAGGTTCTTCACATTCCAGCGGATGCCGCAATTGACGGCCATGAATTTGCCAGCAGAAAAGAAGCCAAAACAGGAATAATAAGCATTTTGTGTGATTATGTTTATATGCCATTTCTTTTTAAAAACATAAAACAATTTCTGCAGCATTGCAATTTTTTCAATAGGGCCGCTCTGTATATGTAAATTTTATTAGTGTTGATATTATAGAAATAGCCGCGGTTTGCCGATACTCTTTAACGTAGGTATGCTTCCCCTCCCATAGTGGCATACCGCATTCGGTCTATCCATCCCAACGATGGTAGGCCGTTTTTTTTTAATTTCACATCCATACCGAATAAAAACCTGACTGGTTGATAAACCGATCGGTGGAAAACTGGTGTCCGGGATAAAAAAAGGAGTGTTGTTTTATTCAGGATGTCCGGTTCGGGGTGTTGATAGAGCATGATGCAGACAGGTCTGCAGGATTAAATGAGGCGGATTTTCTTTTCCTGCTTGAGATCAGCCCTGTATTAAAACCGGTCTGATGCAGATTACCATGGTACCTGGCGTATTCAACTTTTACGCACCTGTCCTCTATAAAAAGAAGTCCGGCTTCCTCGGCAATTTTTTTTGACTCTTCATTCCGTATCCCAAATTGAAGCCATAGAACTTTGGCGCCGATCCTGACAGCTTCGCGGGCTACAGGCGGCGTTTTATCCGCCCTTCTGAACACAACCACGACTTCGGGGGGAGGATCGATATCTTCAAGTTTTTTAAAACAAGGGCTGCCAAAAATAGAATCATAGGCTGGATTTACCGAAACAAAATCAAAATGATTTGCTTTTAAATAGGTACCCACAAAATAGCTGGGACGGATCTTGTTCCCGCTCATCCCGACCAGGGCAAAGCTTTTGTAATTGGCAAATATTCTTCTTATCGTGTTTTCCTGTTCTGTGTCCCGTTTCATATTTAAAACCTATCTCCGTCTGTTTTTTAAAATCCGGGCCTAAAGCCCGATAAAACAATCAACTCCCTCCCGGCTGAAACTCCCCAAATCAGAACCGGGATGCTTTCAAACCATTCTCAAGATCCCAGATCAGGTCTTCGCTGTCTTCCAGTCCGACCGATAGCCTGATCATTTCGGGTTTAACACCCGCCGTGACAAGGTCCTCGTCGGACAGCTGCTGATGCGTTGTGCTGGCAGGATGAATGATAAGGGACCTCGAGTCACCTACATTTGCCAGATGAGAAAACAAATTCATGTTCTCGATCATTTTCTTTCCTGCCTCGCGCCCACCTTTTATCCCGAAGGTAAAAACAGCCCCCCCCTTCCCCTTGAGATATTTTTCGCAAAGAGGGAAATATTTGGAATCTTTCAAAGATGGATAGTAAACCCACTCTACATCGGGATGATTCTTTAAAAACTCTGCTATTATAAGAGCATTGGACGTGTGGCGCTCCATCCGCAGGGAAAGGGTTTCGATCCCCTGTAAAATAAGGAACGCATTCATAGGGCTTATACAGGCCCCGACATCTCTCAAAGCTTCTGTCCTTACTTTCATGGCAAAAGCGCATTCCCTGAAATTTTCCCAGAATTTTAGCCCGTGGTATGCGGGGGAAGGATCGGAAATGTTAGGGAACTTACCGTTTCCCCAGTTAAAATTTCCTCCATCAATGACAAGCCCGCCTATCGAGTTTCCATGACCGCCCAAAAATTTTGTAGCTGAATGAACAACGATATGAGCACCGAAATCCAGAGGGCGGCATAAATAGGGCGTACCGAAAGTATTATCCACAATCAAGGGGATGCCGTTCTGGTCCGCAATTTTCGCGATGCTTTCAATATCAGGGACGTTGCCCAGAGGATTCCCGATTGTTTCAATGAACAGCGCCCTGGTTTTAGCAGTGATCGCTTTTTCAAAATTTGAAGGAATGTCCGGATCCACAAAATGAACCTGAACACCGAGTTTTTTCAAGCTCACATCGAATTGCGTGAAAGTACCGCCGTAAAGTCTTCCCGAAGAGACTATTTCATCGCCCGGCATGCAGAGAGCAAAAATGACAAGAAATTGAGCAGCCATACCGGATGCTGCTGCAACGGCAGCCGACCCATTTTCCAGGGCAGCGGTCCTTTCCTCCAGAACCGCTGTGGTCGGGTTATTGATCCTGGTGTAAATATTCCCGAATTCCTGAAGCGCAAAAAGGTTGGCAGCATGATCGGTGTTTTCAAAAACATAGCTGGTTGTCTGGTAGATGGGGACGGCCCTGGATCCGGTGGCCTCCTCAGGCTGGTACCCTGAATGAAGGGCTTTTGTGTCAAAACCGAATTGATGTGCTTTATCCGTCACTTTTAATCTTTAAAGTCAACCTTTTTTCTTAATTTTTCTTTTTCCAGATCATTAAGAAGCCGCGGCTTATCCCTTTCGTCAGCTACCATACAGAAAAAACCAAAAGGCTCTTCAGACGTTTGAATAAACTGATGCGCTTGATTGGGTGCGATAAAAAAAATATCAAAAGGTTTTGCCTCGAAGATCTCATCCCCGACAATAGCTTTTCCTTTGCCTCTCCCGATGATAACAACGTGTGGGTGCTCGTGTTTTTCAAGGCTTGAATACCCGTAATTTGAGATTTCAAAATAACGGGTTTCAAAGTCCACGTCCGGACATTGTTTATCGATAAGGTCCCTTTTAACAATATTTTTAAAAGACGTCCCGCCCTCTTCTTTGTATACCTTGGTCTCGGTGTCTTTCCACTGTCCCGGTGCTGATGATTCAATTTTCTTTTTTTGCACGGTGACTCACTTTTTTTTTATAGAATACAAAGTTTATTTTCTCCTGTCAAGATAAACTAACAAAAACGTAAACCTGCCTCAGTGTCTTTCATCTTAATGAACTATTTAACGATACCCATGATTTTCTTTCTTGTAAAGAATAGTAAATTGCATCAAATTTGTATCAATAGGTACTGGTATGATTATTGTAAAAACAGTTATTAATGAGAATAAATGTCTTTTTTTGGTATATAGTTTTTTCTTGACATATAAGACAAGGCCTGTTAAATTTATTTATCTATCATATTAAAAATATATATTTTATCAGGAGGTAAAAATGGATTCTATTTTGGCTTTGATGGCCGTTGCAAATTTCTTCCATCTATTTGCTACTGTGGCCTGGATAGGTGGTATGACCACAAATATGATTATATTGCTGCCTTCCGCAAAATCAGCATTGGACCCGCCGTCAATGGGAAAATTAATGGGCGCAGTTATGAAACGTTTCCGTGTTCTGGTTTATACCAGCATAGTCGTCCTTGCGATTACAGGCACAGTGATAACCAGGTTCAATCGATCCTACACTGGGCTTTTTCAATTCGGGGATCTCTGGAGCAAAATGGCATTGATCAAACATATCATTATAGTGATTATGATTATAATAGTTATTATCGCTTTTGAAGGGATCGGGAAAAAAGCCGCGAAGCTGGCCGCCAAAGGACCTTCGCCTGAAATTGCCGCTATTCAAAAGAAACAGATCGGTCTTGCCTCCTTCGGCTTTATTTTAGGGATAATAGTTCTTGCGTTGACGGCAATAATGTCAGCAGTATCGTTTACATACTGATAATTTCGCAATACATTCTTTTATCTTTGCACACACTTTACAAGTTCCTGGGAATTGTGGACATCTCGCTTCCTGGCAGTACTCTGATATTAGGCATAAACTGAGGATAAGCAATAAAAATATAAATCTTACCACTTATCTGACTTCATTTATAACTGAGTAATTTTGAATTAATTACAAGGTTTGGCAATTGAAATTAACTTTCTAAAATAATTCTTTAATTGCGAAAAAATTCCTAGCTCCTGGAATAGCGATTTTAATGATTTTAAACAAATTTGGGTCAATACTCACTTTAATAAACTCCTTTTTTCTTGCAAAATTTGACATTGTCTATACCGGTGAAATCGGAATCTTGTGTCCAGAGTACCGCATCAAAGGATCTCGAGATCGCAAGCATAATACTATCAGCCATGGGAATTTTCAGCGCAACACTCAATCGCGCCGCATCAATGGCCAGAGTGGTATCCAGATTAATAATATTTCCCTGCTGCATGACGGCAATTGCTTGTAGGGCTATTCCTTCATCTTTATGCTGAATAATCCGTTTGAATACTTCGAAAAGACTGAGTGCCGGCACTACTAAATTCTCGAGATTTAAAATTGGCGGCTCAAAAAAATTGGCATTTGGTCCATCAGCGAAATATTCCATCCAGCCTGAGGAGTCAACAACATTCATACCCTGTCACCCTCCCGCTTAACTGTAGTGTCAATTCCACTGATAAAGCCCCGCATCTGTTTCATCGGTTTGACTGGTATTAATTCGATTCTGTTTTGATAGACAATAGCCTGTATTTTCTGCCCAGGTTTGAGCTTGAGTAATTCTCGTATGGATTTAGGTATCACAACCTGGTACTTAGGTGAAATCGTTACCAAATTCATACGATATCTCCATCGATAAAAGATTTGTCATACGATGATAATATCGATAAATATTTTCTTTGTCAAGATATTCATTAAAAAAACGCCATGTTAAATTACACTTTGTAATCAATGACCTTATAGGTAGTTATCTGGTAGGTTTTATAAACAATGATACCGGAGTTCAAAATCAGCTTTCTGCAATTTTAATTTTAACACTATACCGCCCGCCTTACTTTTACCAAATCTTTTTCAGCAATAAACCAACACTCACGGTCTTTCATCAGTTCTATTATTTGCTGGTTGAATGAAAAGGCAGGGTTTGATTCAGTCTCATTTTCAATCAGTTTTGCGACCTCTTGAGCCTCTCCACTTTCAATAAAAAATATAGTCTTGCTGTTCTTGTTTATATACCGGCCATGTTCCGTTAAACATTTACGCAATATAAACATCCCATTTTCATCTAAAGCAAAATTTATGAACTTCCTTTCACCGCTATCAAGATATTCAAATATGACTTTGCGCTTCATTGACAACTCCCATAATAAAAAGATAGTGTATTTATATTATCAATTCAATCATTTTAATTAGGACAATTGTCCCAATTAAAATGATTGTGCCATCATGTACTCATACTTTAGCATTGACAATGAATGACTAAGTGTGTATAATACACATATGATATGCACGGAGATTATTAAGATCCTTAAACAGGATGGTTGGACATGTCATAATATTCGTGGTAGTCATTATCAATTTAAACATCCAAAAAAACCGGGTAAAATGACGGTCCTCCATTCTAAAAGTGATTTACCGATTGGTACTGTTTTAAATATCTTCAAACAAGCTGGAATAAATAAGGAGAATATAAAATGAAATATCCAATAATTGTTCATAAAGATCCGGAAAGCAATTTTGGAGTTACTGTTCCTGATTTTCCGGGGTGTTTCTCTGCCGGGGATACCATGGAAGAAGCCTTGCAAAATACTGAAGAAGCAATTCTAACACACATTGAAGGACTTCTACTCGATAATGATCCTATTCCTTCACCTTCATCGATAGAAGAACTATTAAAACGAAATAATGATGTTTCTGCTATCTGGGGGGTAGTCTCAATTGATCTTAATAAGCTATCTGAACGTACAAAACGTGTTAATATAACTATTCCTGAAAAATTACTTTCAAAAATAGATGCATATGCTGAAAAAGAGGGAGAAACGCGATCCGGTTTATTAGTTACCGCTACTTTAGAATATATTTCACACCATGCTCTGAATTGAAAGTATCAATATGGCATACATAATGTTTAACCCATAAGGGTGCAAAAATAAGCGGCATATGAAAATATTGATATTAGAAGATTCTAATGTACGAATAGAAATATTTAAAAAACAACTTGGTAAGAAACACGAGCTTTATATTTTTGATCAAGTTGAAGAAGCTAAAAATGCAATAGATTATTCAGGACCATTTGATAGGATATACTTGGACCATGATTTAGATCAGAGGGTATTTGTTGATTCAGATGAGGACAATACCGGTTATCAATTAGCAAAATATATCTCAGCAAAAGAAATAGATGCTGAAATTTTTATCCATACAATGAATCCTTTTGGTGCTGATAGGATGAAGGCGGTTTTACCGGGTGCCAACCAAATAATGTTTGACGACCTATTTGATTTGAAGAGATAGAAAATATATAATTATTGTTCCTTTTACCCGGATGAGTTAAAATTGTCGCCAAATTTTGAGAAGACGCCTAAAGATTTCATTGCAGACATGATTGCTTCCGATTTAGGAACGATCAATGCATATACAAATACTATTTTAGCGATGTTTGATTCAGGAAGATTGATTGTGAGGCATGTAAAGTTGGAAGATGAGTTTTAACAATCCCCTTTTAATTGAGTATATTTTCCCAATTAGGCCGCTTTACATCACAATGAAAAATAATAACATCATAAAGATTCGAGTGGAGCCTGCTTTTTTATCATAATATAAGATTTATCAATTTCAAAATGAAATACGAGAGAGACGAAGGTAGCAGCTTCTGAATGCGTTTGAGAGTAATATTTAAGCCTTATTCCGGTGGATTTTACTGATACAAGGACTATAGAAATAGGAGTGGTATGCCGATATTTTTAAATGTAGGATGCTATCCCTCCATTGACAGTATACTATATTCGGTCTATCATCACACGATGGTAGACCGTTTTTTTTATATTTAAAAAAAGACCCGCCCTATAGCCATGTGAACCGGGGCAAAAGTGCCACTCAATCCGGCTAAAAAGTGCCAATTTTTAGCTGTTTTACGGACACCTTAAAGTATCCTGACACATAGGGAACCCCCTCCTAAGCAAAAACTTCCACGGAAATAAAATGCTTTAAGTTCCCGTAAACTTTTGCATCGATCTAACAAAAAAATGGATTATATGAACAATTATTGTAAAAAAGTTCCTGATCGTCTTTTGGAAGAGGATCTGCAGCTCTTTCATATGAAAGAGTATCACGTTTTTTATATTTTGATTTTGAAAGTCTGACAACATCGTTAATCGGATTCGTAGAGATTAGCTTCTCCCTTTGAGCTTCATTAAGAATGATATTGAATGTAGGTCTTATATGTTTTTTAGTCTGATTTGCACGATCCAGTCCTAAGAGCAAATTTTCAACCGAAACAGGATTGATTTCAGTTAGTTTTAATGTACCAAATGCGGGAATAATATGGTTTGTTAGACAATTGCCCCCGCTTCATATAGTACAAATTAAAAAAACCACTCTGTCAAGAGTGGCTTTAATTACTTACACAATAACAAACATTATGATAACCCGCAATTGATTGATCGAACTCATTTTTAATATTTGAAATAAACCAAAAATTATACAATAATTATAACAGCCACACGTAAAAAAACACTTATAATCTTCATTGGAATACACATTTTGATTGAAAATGGGTCCTCTTAGCAGGAGAGGAGATTATTCTTGAGAAAATTAACTCTCATTCAAAGATTTTCTATTTTATGCAACATAGCATTGATTTTTTTCAGTGCTGTATTTGGATTGATCTTTACGGAAATGCTTGAACACGCATGGCTTAAGAGATCAAAACAAGAAACAGCAAACATAGTTGCTGGAGCAGGTCATAAGGAACTTAGAGATTAATGCGGTACACGCAATGGGTAACCAGGGAATCTTAAAAATAAAAACCGGGTTTTCTGAGAACAAGTCTTACATTGAATTTTCTATTGTCGATACCGGGCATGGGATTTCAAATGATAAGCGTCACCAGATATTTCTTCCCTTCTATACAACAAAAGAAAAAGGGAAAGGTACCGGCTTGGGTATGTATATAGTTAAACAAATTGTTGACCAGCATAACGGGTATATCATTTTGGAGAGTAAAATAGGGGTTGGCACCAACGTAACAGTAGGATTAGCAGTAATAAAAGATACAGATAATTAGTTCCTGGTGCCACGCCGGGAGACCCGGAGTTGCCGGGCTTGCCCGGCTTAATTCATGTTTTTTAATAATTTAAGTAACTTCAAGAGTAGTTGCGGTGAAACGGCTCAATAAAGTGAGTTGGTGATTTAATCACCAAGAACTAATTAATACAGGTTTAACCGGACATAGATAGGAGTGAACAAATGGTAAACAGCACGATAACCCGCAGTTCGTTGAGCAGTGCTATCGTTATCGTTAAACATGCCTGCCAATTACCCATACAATTTTTATTATAATTCCATAACATTTCTATTTGTGTAATACCCCGAATTTGATATTTCGAGTCTCAATTGTTGCTTCAGCTAAATAATTATCTGAAACAATATCCTTAAAAAAAACATTCATATCTTCGGAGATATTATAATCATATAAATTAAATAAACTCTCAACCGGGAGATCGGTAGGTAAATTCTCTGTATCTGTAGAAGAAATACCGGGATGACAGGTCTTTAGATATATTAGCTCTACATTCATAACATAACTTTCTTCAATTAGTGTGGATACTGATTCTTTTGTTTTTATATATGGTATCAATCTCGTAAATATCGGCCCAAAGTTACCAATATTCTTAATAACAACATTAGGATCACCATTTAGTATTTCATCTAATGATTCAATACAATAATAATCAGAGGCAAATTTGATATATTCCATTTTAATATCAGGATCCAATATATTTTTATAATAATCATGCATGAGTTCATGTACTAAAAAAGATTCAATAATTTCAGGGTCCCATCTGTAATTGCGGGTTGCATATTGCTGTAAGTAAATATACTGAAGTTGTTTTTTGAAATCGATAACGTAGAGACCTGCCCAGTCATTAGAAATTTCATTTTTAGAATTTAAATGGTAATAATTATTTGAAAACTCTTTGCGTACATTTTCATTAATTTTCAGGAAATTTTTCGATAATACTGCGGTAAACAGTAATTTCATCTTTTCTTCATCACTTTTTGAGTTAAAATAATCAACCGGATACGATTCGTTGTGTTTATAAGAAAAATCAAATGTATTAAAAATGACATATTGATTTCGAGAACAAGAAATAGACATCATGCAAACAGTTATTATAACCACGATTTTAAACTTCATACTTTTATTATAATACATTTATTAACAAACTACACTAAGCCAGGTTTTTATGATTATTCCAGCTAGATCAAGTTAGAAAATTAATTGATACAATTGTCCCGGTTAAAAATCCCAAAATATATTATCTCGACAAAATCAATAAGCTCCAGTATAATTTCCACATCTTATTTTACTTAATCTCACAAGGATCCTATATGCCCATCTCTTCCAAATTAGCAAAACTTGAAAATCTATTTCAAACATTATTCAATTTTGAAAATTTAATGGCCTTCAAAAAATTAAATCACAGAAATTCGAGACTTTGTAAAGGAAAACTATGGTGGTACAGTCCCGTATTTTGCAGATATGATTAAGTGTGGTATTGACAAGCAGAATGAAAAGAGAGGAAAATTGTCCATAAGGGCAGAAAAGTGTATCAATAAGTTTTTACTTGAAGAGATTAAAATAACAAATCCAGAAATAATATTTTGTACCGGCAACTTTGTATATAACTGCATTAGCAATGAGAAAGAAGCGGGTAAAATTGATGGAGTTGTAAGAATAATAAAACTTATACATTACAGTCATCGGAGTTCATTGCCATTAAGTATAAGGGATAAGAGAGAATTGATATGGAAAATTCAAGCAAATCTGATTAGTGAAGAATATTTGAAGAGAATAAGCATATTGGAATTGAGTGCGTTAAAACGATATTTAAATATGGAGAATAAACAAATTTCTGCAGAAGTCTATCTGTTAAATCCTCAACGCCAATAAATAAGAATAAGGAATCTATAGAATTGATTATTATGTAAATGGACAATTAGAATTTCGGAGTCTGTGTGTGGTCGTGTAAACGATTATTTTATCACGGCTACGAGACTGAAAAATAATTAAGGCAAAATTATGGAGAAAAAATATGTGTTTGTTTTTGATATTTGTTCTTCTACAAAAATGATAGAAAATTTAAACGAAGAAGATGAAGTTGATAAATATAATATATTAATTTTCGGATTCGACCAATTTTTAAATATTAAAAAGGACAAATATTGCTATGAAATATATAAATTCCTCGGTGATGGGTATATTCTATTGTTTGATGCAAAGCTTGATTTTGAAGAACTTTTAATGTTTACCCTTGAATTAACTTTTTTTTCAGAAGATATTTTAAAATGGTTCATTGAAAACTATATCTCAAAAGTGCAACTATCAAGGATTGGTATAACTATGGCTGTAACAAAAGGATTTTTA
>DRHN01000064.1 GCA_011049595.1 Spirochaetota bacterium
CATTAGTCTCGTGGGCTCGGAGATGTGTATAAGAGACAGTCATTCTGCATGCCGAATTAATCATAACCAGCCAAGTTTTAAATTAAGACAATTATCTTGACATAGATCCAAGGCATAGTATGCTTTGGATTACTTGCACCGGCTTTAAGCTGTAGAAGTTGATTTTAGTTTTTACATGTTTAAAGATTGAATGTTCAGGGATCATTGAAAATGGATTCGATCATAATTCTGGGAAGCGCTTCGAGAGATCTTATCAGGCAAAGTTCAGAATCCCTGGCCGGAAGAATCGCCTATTACAATCTTGGAGGATTTAGGATTACAGATTTTCCGGATCATCCGGTAAAGCGGTTATGGTTAAGAGGGGGATTCCCCCGTTCTTATCTCACCGGAACGGATACAGAAAGCGAAAGCTGGCGGGAAAACTATATAAAAGCTTTTCTCGAACGGGACATCCCTCAGCTTGGAGTTAATATCCCTGCCCGTACACTTCGGAGATTCTGGATAATGTTGAGTCACTATCATGGGGAAATTTTAAACCATTCGGAGTTAGGACGTTCCTTCGGCATCTCGGATAAAACGGTTAAACAGTATATCAATATTTTAGAAGGAACATTTATGATCCGGGTATTGATGCCCTGGCATGTGAATGTCGGTAAACGGCTGGTCAAATCCCCCAAATTATATTTGCGTGACTCGGGAATATTCCATTCTCTGCAAACCATAGATAGTTACGAACGGCTTATGTTGCACAATAAGGTGGGGGCTTCCTGGGAAGGTTTCGTACTTGAAGAAATATGTAAGGTGAGATAAGAACGGGGGAATCCCCCTCTTAACCATAACCGCTTTACCGGATGATCCGGAAAATCTGTAATCCTAAATCCTCCAAGATTGTAATAGGCGATTCTCCCGGCCAGGGATTCTGAACTTTGCCTGATAAGATCTCTCGAAGCGCTTCCCAGAATAAGGTACTTTTGCTCCGAATGAGTGTCTACTAAATATCGAAGCAAAGAAAACAACTCCGGCATCCTCTGTATTTCATCAATTATAATGAGTCCGCTAAGTTGTTCCAATATTAACTGGGGATTTTCAAATCTGCCTTATTTACCCACGACCCTGCCCCTGACAATAATGAGATATGGATACCCCTTCAGCCGCATTCCCTGATACGGGTTCCAGTCACAATTTGTTTCCATGCTTTTATGATCTACAACAACTTTTTTTTCCGTGTCAAAGATGACAATATCGGCATCAGCACCGATAGATAGGGACCCTTTTCGGGGGGCAGATCCTTTCCGATAAGCCTGATCTTCCCGTCTTCGATGCCTATATCGGCTGTCTAATTATCAACGGCGGTAACTATATCCCCGCCTTTTATGATCGAATCCATTTTCAATGATCCCTGAACATTCAATCTTTAGACATGTAAAAACTAAAATCAACTTCTACAGCTTAAAGCCGGTGCAAGTAATCCAAAGCATACTATGCCTTGGATCTATGTCAAGATAATTGTCTTAATTTAAAACTTGGCTGGTTATGATTAATTCGGCATGCAGAATGACGTGGAATTATTCCGGGTTCAGACCGAGTAGGACATCTTGCTCTTCTTCAGCCTTTTACGGGATGCCCTTATTTCATCGGAGTAGTCGGCAATAACACCGTTGAGTTTCAGCCGAAGGGTGTCGAAACCGAAGTTACGGCGGGCAATTTCGAAGTTCCTGTCCACTATTTCCTTTCTTTCAACTGGATGGGTCATAATGAAATACATCTCGTCCAGGGTCTGGTCGTTTATGACGAGCCTTCCGTCCTGATCGTAGTTGTTTCGTATCTCGATATTGTTGAGCCCGATTCCCATGATGTCGGTTTTGTAAACAAGATAGGTTGTTGTCACGATGGGCGCCCTGGCGGTGATTGCTTCGATGAGAGCATTACCGAAACCTTCCCAAATGGGAAGATAGGTCACAATATCTGCGTGGGCAAGGACATCCCTGTTCGTATAGAGCTTTTTACCGGCTTCATTCAGTCCCCTCACAGACGAGACCCTGTCAGCTATCAGATGAAGGGGGACGCCCTTTTGGTGGGCCGTGCGGTTGATCTCCTGTACATAGCTCCTGTCGGGCTCGTCACCCTGATAGAGGGACACGATGAGATGGACCCTGTTTTTCAGATCCGGGTATTTTCTTGCAAGCAGCGAAACCAGTTCGAGCGAATCCTCGAGCCGTTTGCGCCGGACGATCCTGGTGGGCTGGACGATGAGAAAATCCTTTTCACTGAACCCGAACTCCTTCCTGAAATCGCTGTTGTAGTCATCTATGGTTACCGGGTCGTCGAAGTTTTCACAGTTCGGTATGATCTCGGGATTCACCCGTTTCAAAGACCGCAGTATGTGGGCAGCGTAGGAAGAAAGCACGATATGCTCTATCCCCAGGTCGGCAGGCGGCATGATCTTCGTCAAAAGCGGTTCAATGTTGTTGTTGCTGAACCTGCTCCGTTCCCACCAGAAGTCATGGTGGTGAAAGATAGTGGCAACCCGCCTTTCGGTGGAAAGCTTGTATATGCCCATACCGCCGAGCAGGGTCATGGGCATTGCGTTGGTGTTTTGACCTATTATAAAGTCAATATCACTTTCCTTTATATAATCGTAGAGCTCGTGAGCTACAACACTTCCTTCCGATGTAATATTCTCTATTACATCCTTCTTGTTTACGTCGTTAACCTGGGCCGGGTGCTCGTGGAGGTGAGGGAACGCATGCTTTTCATAATATTTCTGCAGGTCGGAATCAAACCTGATCCTCTCCAGGGTGAACTGGTTTTCTGCAGGAACTGCCTCAACCGGATTTTTGTACCTTCCGGCAATGGTAAAGACTGTATGGCCCTGCCCTGTAAGTATCTGGATCCACTTGTTGACTTCCAGGGACACACCGTCGACATCCCCCATTTTTCCGCTTATTATTCCGATCCTGAAATTTTCACCCATAAAATACAAAAATCCTCGATAATCCTTCTCCGGGAGGACCCTCCCGAAAAAGGAGAATTTCATATACTCCAACGATTAGGATAACGACCGGCACTGCAATAGTCAATAGAAACAGAAGGCAATTAACAGGATGCATATTTTTGCAAATATTTTATATTTAAGGCTTCTTCTTTAGGCGTAGTACCTTAATACCAATTTTCCTGCCTTTTTGGCACGAACTTTAGTTTGCAAGAAAATATTCTATAAATCAAGAACCCGGCTTGCCCGGGTTAGGGATACTCCTCAAACATGTTGTTCTTATCAGTTTAATTGTTATATTCAACATATAAATTAGTACCTTAATAACAATTCCCCTGCTTTTTTGGCAAGGAAATTCTAAAAATCAAGAATGTGGCTTGTCCACATTAGGGAAGCACACCGTACAATTGGCATTTGGGAGAAAAGAATGGATTTTTTTGCTGGCTGTAAAGGCGCAACACTGGCCAACGGGCTGATATGGCTCAATGAGCCGGACGAATGGGTGTTCGATGACACCGGGCTGAAAATAACGGCAAAAGCCGAAAGCGATTTTTTCCGCCCTTACGGCGGGCCGTCACACGACAGCGCTTGTTTTCTTTACAGGGAAACAACCGGCGACTTTACCGCGGTAATCGATGTGAGAGCCGAACTATTCAATTTCGGCGACGCTGCAGCCCTGACCATGCGCGCGGATGAAACCAGATGGGCCAAACTTTGTATTGAGCGAAGTCCCATCGGCGAAGTGTCGCTGGTTTCTGTCGTGACGGGCCCCTGGTCCGACGACAGCAACAATGAAATAATCAGCTCTCCTGAATGTTATCTTCGGTTAACAAGAAAAGGCAGCCTTTTCGGGATGCATTACAGACTAAACGGTACAAACTGGCGCTTCGTGCGGGCCTTCGGTTTTGAGCTTCCTGAAAAAATAATGGTAGGAATTCATGTTCAGGCGCCCTCTACTCCCGGATGCCGGGCGCATTTCAGGTCGTTTACTGTCTCGCCGCAGCCGGTCGAGGATTTCCGGTCCGGAGATTGACCGCGTACTATGGATAAGCTATGAATGTAATGGATTCGTTGTTGAAGGAAAAAATCGACTCATTTCTCACTTCCGGGAATTTAAGCAGTATAGCAAGCCGTTCTCTCAAGCGAAAGGTCAAGGCTGTAGCGGCAAGCATCCTGAGCGGGGGCTGCTGGAACAGGGTCCTTTCGGTTTCCTTTGAAAACGTCGAAAAGGACCTTGTCTTTAAGATGAGGATGATAACAACGGATTTAGATTCCACGGTGACGCCGGTGTATGGGAATCAGGAAGGAGCGGATAAGGGGTACAATCCGAAGAAGAGAGGGCTGAAATCGTATTATCCATTAGTGACGTTTGTATATGAGAAAGGGTTTCTGCTGAATAGGATATTGAGGCGCGGGGGTGCGGAGAATTATATCAAGGATTTCAAGTATGGGTATGGGTGGGGGAAGACAAACGATTCATTTTACGAAGCATCCACCATTGCAGGAGGTAGATGCTCTACTTGAAGCGAGTTAAAACCCGTCTATAATTCTTTATTTTGAGAGGGAGAAGTTTGCTCTAAGAGGAAAAATTTTAATTTTTAATTTAAAAACACTCATATTAAGTTGATATCCTAAAGTTTGAAGTTTAAAAATCCATTGATTCTCGTTAGTCTTTGCGATGAGCAGGGCTCGATTTGCGGCGGACACCGTTTCCCTCAACTTCTAATGCAGAATCTGGGTAATACATTTACAATTAAGATTAAGATGTAATTGTTCAATAACATATGCAGAGGAAAATGTCAAGTATTATGGATAATATTTATGAACTAATTTATCAAATTACACGAGTTCTGAACTTACCCTGAACTTCAAGCGCCATGGCATATCTCGCGGTGGATTCAGCATCCTTTTTGTTGTTCTTATTCTGCCCCAAAACTGCTTTCCGAAACTTATCAACATCACTCGGCTTGAACGAATAGAACACAATTTCCGCAGATCTCAACGCTTTCTCTATGGGTTTGCTCTGACCATTGCTACCTTCAATTGCCACTATAACATCTCCCTGTTTTTTCACCCACCGGATGAACCCCGTCATACCTTCTTCAGTTGCCAGATATCCTCTCTGTTGTGTTTGACACTCCCCCAACTTTACGAGGGCACATTGACATCCTTTTGAATCAGGATCGATCCCAATTGCATCTCTTAGCATCATTCTAACCTCCAATATTATAAAATAGCGGACCGCTCCATTCCGGCATACTTGTAATGAGCTACTACCCTATTTTCAGAGCAGGCATCTGTTTTATGAATCCAGAACGGTCCTTGTGGAGTTGGCAATCTTTCTGTATGCAGTTTTCCTGCACTGTATGCAAAGCATCAACTTTCACAAGGAGTCCAATACTATTCTTTTTCTTAAAAATCAAGCTTTATCCACATTATCAACAATATTAGTCTCCCCCGGTCCCCCAACCCCCCTCATACTACTACTCTTTATTTATCTTCTTCTTTAAACTTACAAGTGTATGAGATCGATCCTCTGATCTGTCCAAAATGTTCGCATAAAATGAGAATCGTCGCCATCATAACTGAACCTTCCGAAGTAAACAAAATACTGGAATGTCTGGAAAGAATGTCCTGTTCCGGGTAGTATGTTTAGGAGAAGGCTGTCGTTTTGCGGTAGGAAAATCATTCGTGAATATTTCACGGGCAAATCGGGGGCTTTTCACGGTTTTTTTTCGTATGTTGGCGAATCTCGAATTAAAAAAACTCCTATCAATAATGCGCCGGATCGAGTTCAGTGATAAAACATTCGCTATTGATGAGATAAAGGCATCCGGACCCGGAGGCTCGTTCATTGACCGGGAGCACACGGTAAAACATTTTCGAAAAGAGCTCTGGTTTCCAGAACTATTGGATCGCCAATATTTTCAACAGTGGCTTGAAAACGGAGCTTTAAGTATGGAGGAGCGATGCAGGATAAGAAAGGAAGACATAATCGGTACTCATGAGCCTGAACCGGTTCCAAGAGAGCTCGAGCGGGCCCTGGGTCAAATCGTTAAAGACTCAAAGCGTCAACTGCTTTAGACGATTTTATGACCTCGACCTTCAGTTAATCTTGTCAAGTTTCTATGTATTAACAAATTTGCAAAGGTCTCCAGGTGTACCTTCCATGTAAATTATTTTTTTCTCTTGACTTAGTATATAATTTATATTTATTTAAATTGACTAATTGGTCAAAAATAAAGTTTTCTTAATGCATACCGGTTGTGTTGCAGCAATGTCTGGTAAGAAAATATCAAACAGAGAGAGATAGAGGGAGCTTGCAAGGTGCCGCGAGTCAGGGAATTTGATGTGGAGGAAGTGCTTTCGAAGGCAATGATGGTCTTCTGGCGAAAAGGCTATGAGAACACTTCAATACAGGATCTGCTCAAAGCCATGGGACTGAACAAGGGTAGTCTTTATGGATCTTTCCATGACAAAAAAACGCTGTTTAAACGAACGCTGGATTATTACGATTACAAACGGCGTAACGATATGTTGCTTACCGGGCAACCTTTGAAAGATATTCAGAGTTTTATGAACCGTATAGTGGACAATTCATATACATCTGTTCAAGGGATTTGGGGGTGTTTTATTTTCAATACCTCAATGGACCTTGAAGAGCAGGACCAGGCATTTCGAGATGAAGTGTCAGCCAAGGTTCGATGGACTGAGGATTTTTTTTATAAGGCACTCTGTGAAGCAAAAAGGCTTGACCAGGTGCGTCAGGACCTGGATTGCAGGGCGGTAGCACAGATACTTTTTGGGGCGGTGTTTAGTATCATTGGATTAGCAAAATCCTGTCACGACAAAACCTTGCTGAATAACATTGCAAAAGGAGCCCTGGCTCATCTGAAATAATTTTTTATTTTATATTTGACCGTAGAGTCAAAAATAAGGAGATTATGTGATAAATTTCACTACTTACACCCAAGAAACAGCACCCGAAGATTCCCGTGAAATCCTTTCCAAAGTACTGGAAACGATGAAATTTATTCCTAACCTGTTAGGCAAAATGGCCGAATCACCGGCAACCCTGCAGGCTTATCTTTCCCTGAGTGAATTATTGAAAACCAGCTCGTTCACTCCTGCACAACAACAAATAATATTGCTGGTTATTAGTCTTGAGAACGGTTGTACCTATTGTGTTCCAGTACATTCGAGGGGTGCAAAATATGCAAACGTTACGGATGAGACGATTGATGCTTTACGACAGGGGCAGCGCCTACAGGATGCTAAACTGGAGGGATTACGGCAATTTGTTCAAGCTGTTGTACGTGACCGAGGCATGTTGAAAGAGGACCAGCTTCAGGCATTCATAGATATTGGATATTCCAAAGCAAATGTATTGGAAGTAATTCTGGCAGTGGCCATGAAAACCATCAGTAATTATGCAAACCATATTTTGCATACTGAGTTGGATTCAGCGATGCAGCCATACAAGTGGTAAATATAAAAACTATTTCCATCCGACTTATAATACCGGATATTATTAACAGGCAATTATATTGGCGTTACAATGTGCAGCTCCAATATTTTAGAAGAGTTGAATTAATAAACGCAAAGGCACAACAGAGAAGTGAATGCCAAGTTATTTAAGATTGATAAAAAAATAAGCGATCTTAAGATTCGGATATTCTATCTTGCAGTGTGTGCTTAATATATTTTTTTAAAGGAGATAACTATGAGTAATGTATTAATTGTGTACCACACTTTTACTGGAAAAACGGAAAAAATGGCCAAATCCGTTGCGGAGGGAGTTCGAAGTGTACAAGGGGCTGAAGTCACGTTGAAAAAGGCCGCGGAAACCGACCCGGAAGAGTTTGTCCAGGCGGATGCCGTTGCTTTCGGCGCACCTAATACCTTTGGAGGTATGGCTGGCGTTCTGCAGGAGTTTTTCGAACGCGCATGGGCAGTTCATGAAAAGACTTCCGGAAAGCCCGCGGTTGCCTTCACATGCGAAATGCCGGATGAAACCGGGGCACTTAAAGAGATTGAGAAATTCTTTTCTTTTTACGGGTTGCAAGCCGCTTCCGAAGGGATAGCAGCTCCCGGAGATGCTGGAGAAAAGGAACTGGCGGAATGTAAAAAACTCGGACAAAGGCTTGGAGAAGCATCGAAAAAATAGGATGTCTTGACTGACTGAATAAAAATATTTTTTCATCCAGTAGTTTCATTCATAAAATTTATGGTGAAGAAAACAAAGATAATTGCATATTCCGATAATATCTGCCCTTTCTGTTATATAGGTGCCAAACGGATTGAAAAATTGAAAGAAGAATTTAACCTTGAAATCGAGTGGAGATCTTTTGAAATTCATCCGGAAACCCCGGCAGATGGTCTTGATTTCGATAAGATTTTTCCCGCCAGTGATTTTGAAGCGAAAAAGAACCAGTTAGAATACTTTGGAAGTGACGTGGGGATTAATATGAATAACACCCGCCTTTCTAACTCACGGCTTAGCCTTCAGGTTGGTGAATTTGCAAAATCACAGGGTAAGTTCGAAGTTTTTCAGCAGGAAGTCTTTTGTGTTTATTTTGAGGAGGGCAAGGATATTGGAAGGAAAGATGTGCTGCTGGAAATCGCGGGGAAAATTGGTCTCAACAAAGCTGCGCTTATTACCTACCTCAATTCTTCCGAAGCTGAAAAAAGTGTGAAAGATAGTTCTCGAAGAGCGATAGATTCGGGCATAACCGGAGTGCCAACTTTTATTATTGAGGACGAAGCCGTGGTGGGAGCACAACCGACGGATACATTGCGCATGATTATTCTGAGGCACATGGAAACGGACGAGAATATATAGATAAATAATGAACGCTGAAAGCCGAATCCGTCCGGTCATCGATATTATCCAGGATAGTTTTCACTCTTTTTTTCATAAAAACTCCAGATATAGACATCTTGTCGCAATTTTTTAATTGTTCACCCGGGGTAACAATAAAATTACAGGATTTTAATCTACATCCGGCAACATAATTGTAATAACAGGTTCCCCATTATCCCCCGATCCAGCAACTGCCTTTAAGGTAACCAGTTTCTTTTTATTCCCCTGCATCAGGAAATAAACTTTGAACATTACAATTTCACCTCCGTTCTGTGAGTGGAGCCTCAACATAGTTAGAAGATCCCACAGTCTCCCTTCTTTACTGTCATTTTCACAACTTTTTATTTATTTCCCCCCGCAACCATACCATGGTTTTTTATCTGGTTTAACTCCCCCTGCAATATTTAGCCTGTTAAGTCCAGCGTAAGTATCAATAATTGAATACAATTCTGTTAAAGCTTCGTCATCCAATCCAGCGTGTTTTACTGTTTCATTATAAACACCAATACAATAAGCACATCCGCTCATTATAGATACTGTAAGAGCAACAATGTCTTTTGTTTTGCTATCTAACTTTCCTTGTTTTGTCATTATGGCCTGGACTTTTTTCCAAGTGGTGTCTAAATACTCCGGATTATTTGCCATCGCCCTATACATATTTGGAACAAAATCAATTCCAAGGGTCTTTTTGATATCTTCATAAATTTCTTTGACTTTTCCTGTAGCTTCACTTTCCTCAACTACTTTTACAAATGCGACCTTTTCATTATTATTTTCTTTGGGGTTTTCTGTTTTTTTATTCATATAAGTTTCCTTGATAATATTTTATTAATCTTTCTCAATTGTAACATAGACGGGTAGTTCTCGTCTTCTAATCTTCAATATACTTTTCTTTTTTTTGTCTGACCCCCTATTTTTTTAAAACTTAACACAATTGAATTTAACGTTTGTATATATTCATTGTTTATATTTTTCATTTACAATTATAATACTTCTATTCAAAAAATTCATCTACAGGATTCTTTATAGAATTTAAAAAGAAGGACAGAGAATAGTATTATTAACAGCTTTTAAAAGTTCATTGAATGTGTTAATTATGTCTTTTCTTTTTGCAGGAATTCTTCTTTATTTATATCAATATTTGATTTTTTATCATCGATCCAGCTGACCATTTTATTATTATGGAAATAATACCGGTTTTCTTTTATTTTTGATTTTTCTATATCAAAAATTTCATCGTCAAAGGCTTCACCCTCCTCGTAGTCTTCAGCCATGCTCTTAACCCAATCCTCTTCTCCATACTATCGAAGTGTAGGTTAATTCTATAATCATGTCAAATTTAATGTTTAACTGAGACATTTTTCCCAATTAATTTACCGGAGATAACAATGAACAAATGATGAAATGTTATGACAACCAATTTATAATTATTGTGATTTTTACTCGACAAGAACATACAAAATCTGTTATTATCTCAACAGTCAAAGTTGAATTTATATTTAAGCCGAAGTTTTCAGCGGCATAGCGAATATTTCTTTTAGGAGCAACAAATTAGCATAATTAGCTATTCATCATACTGACTACATCCTATAGGAAAAGCCCAACAGCTTGAAAGCTTTTTCCTGAAATGGGGTTGGATTTGTATACATGGGAAAAGATGGTCCGGGAGCGAGTTTAGTATTCACCCAGTTCTTAGCTAAAGTAGCTAGATCTTGAAACAAAGTGCGAAAGCTATGCAC
>DRHN01000065.1 GCA_011049595.1 Spirochaetota bacterium
AAAAATCCTTTCTCTATATCTCCAAAACTCTTGTGTCCCTCAAAAGCAACATTACTTTCCCTGTCGGTATGAATAAGGGGGGCATCCGGTCTCATAGCTTCTTCAGGATCAAAAACTGCAGGAAGAACCTCATACTCAACCTTTATGAGCTGGACAGCCTCCTCTGCTGTTTCCAGATTATCAGCAGCTACAGCAGCCACTTCATCACCCACATACCGGACATTGTCCTTGCATAAGGGAAGCTTGTCAGCTAAAGCCTTAAAGAAACTGAACTTGATTCCGGGGGTATCCACAGCAGTAATTACAGCCCTCACACCGTAGAGTTTTTCTGCCCCGGCCTTATCAATATTCACAATTCTGGCATGAGCATGAGGGCTGCGCAGAATCTTACCAAAAAGCATTCCCGACATTTTAATATCATCTAAATATTTTACTTCTCCCGTGGCCTTGACCCAACTATCAATTCTGGGTAACGATTTCCCAAAAACTGAAAATTCCCCCATTTTCCTTCCCCTTTTTAACACACTGTATTTACTCTCTTTCATAGGGTTGACAAAAAGCCCCTGGAAGTCGAGTAACGTTTAATTTTTCACTTTCTCCGTGCCTTAATTTTCAGTCTTCTTTACATATTTATCCAATCCAAGCCGCCGGAGTGCTTCCCCGGAAGGAATGCCTGTATCTGTATCCCAGCCGCAAACCTGATAAAACTCATCAATCATCAGCTCGAAATCCTTTCCCAAAATTTCTCCCTTGGAAGGGCCATCGGGGAGCGGCTCCTGTAAAATCCTTGCGGGTAAAATATCATCCTTTCGCCGGATGCCTTCCCGCACATTATACATCCTTTCCAGATTGCTTATTCTCTCCCCTGCTGTAATAAGCTCCTCATCATCAATATCCCAGCCTGTGGCAGCCCCGATCATCTGAGCGGCAACATCCAATCCATAGGCAGCAGCCAGGAACGCGCAATAAATAGCTGAATCCATAACCCCTCGTAAATCGCGGGCATGGCGGACCAAAGGCCCCTTACCCTTTATTGCCATCCGGTCAAACTTACCGCTGACAAGCTCGGCAGCAATGACATATCCTCCGGCATGATGGCAGCCTCCCCTGGGGCCGCAGGCCAGTACAAGGGCCTGCCCCTTGACTCCCCTGGGGTCATACCCTCCCAGCTCCATTCCTTTGGCATGCATGGCAAATTTTTCAGTTCCCTGCCCGATGCGGTCCGCTGCTCTTTTGACTCCGTCTGAAAGGACATCTCCTATCCCCTCTTTCTTTACCATCTTTTGTAATATTTCAGGGATTATTTCCCCATTCCCAAAACGAAGCTCAATATTGTCCGTATCCCTGATGTTTAGAATCCCCCTTTCAAAACACTCCATGGCAAAGGCAATAGTTACTCCACAGGCTATCGTATCCATACCAAGCTGATCACACAGCATGTCCGCATAAATAATTGACTCCATACTGGGATTATCGCAGGCGCTTCCAAAAGCATAGATGGTCTCATATTCGGGTCCTTCGGTTTTCGCGCCGGCAAACACCCCGGAAGTTACAGCCGTAATTTTCGAACAGGCGACCGGGCAGGCAGGACAGGCCTTGTCCCTGAGTAAAAATTCTTTCCTGATCCTCTGGGGTCGAAGCGCGTCAATATCTTCAAAAACACCCCTTTGCCAGTTGTGTACGGGAAAAACTCCGTGAGCGCTGCTGAGATTCACGGAAGTGGCCGTTCCATAAGGAGAGATACTGTCCATTAAAAATGGATTATCCTTTATGAGTTGGTGAGCATTTTTCATTATTTTCTTGAGCTCCGGTTCATCGTAAATCGATACCTGGTTATCCCCTCCCACTACCAATGCTTTGAGGTTTTTTGAGCCCATTACCGCACCCGGCCCTCCTCTTCCTGCCGCCCTTTTCTCGCTTATTATACATGACACTTTGAGCATATTTTCACCTGCCGGACCGATGCAGGCTACGGAAACTCCACCCCGTACTGAAAATTTTTGCCTTAAATTTCGCTCGGTCTCCTCGGTGTTCATGCCCCAGAGGATACCGGCATCCTGTACGATCATTTCACCGTCATGTATGACCAGGTAAACGGGATGCGAAGCTTTCCCTTCTATTATCAGGACCTCATAACCCGATTTTCTCATCATCCGGCCGAATCTCCCGGAGCAGATAGAATAGAGGTAAATTCCTGTCTGAGGGGATTTGGTGCTGACACAAAATCGCCCGCTGCAGGGAGCCCCGGTTCCTACCAGGGGGCCGGCAGTAAAAATTAATTTATTCTCGTGACTCAAAGGCTCTACATCCGGGCCGACTTCATTATATAAGAGTGCAGCGCCAAGGCCCCTGCCGCCGATAAAAGACCGTAAAATGTCAGGATCCACTTCCTCTTCCTTTGAAGATGAATCAGTTAGATTGACCCGCAATAATCGTCCTCTATAGGTGTCTGATCTATTGGACATTTTTACCTCCCTCCGGTTCTCCGGCATCATGAGTGGGTGGATATTCCGGATAGGAAAAAACATAAACCATCACTACATCCTCATCACCTGTATTTCTAACCCCGTGCGGAACTCCCGGAGGAATGTAAACAGCCGAGGAAGTCCTAAAAGGAACCTCTTCTTCCCCTACGGTAATACTTCCTTTTCCTTTAATTACAAAACAAAGTTCTTCTTCATCATCATGGACCTTTTGCGGTGTGTCAGTGCCTGGAGTAAAAGTTGATACCCCGAGCATTGCCTTTTTTGATCCCACAATATTTTTATTTAACAGATGACAACTCCAGCTGTTGTTTTGTAAATTTATTCTTTCTCCGTCTTTTAATTTAATTACTCTTACTTTCATTTTTTCTCCTAAATAACCAGTTTTCCTTTTTCCATGATTTTCTTACCATCCACCTCAACCGTTACATCTCTTATCGAGCCATCTAAATGAAGCCTGCTTACATTTTGCCCCCCGGGGTAACAGTGAGAATTATCCCCCAACGCAAAATGCACCGTCCCCAGCATTCCCTTTTCCGAGGGTGAACCGTAGACTTCCTTCTCGCTTGTGCCGATGGCAAACTCCCCGATGATATCCGCGTTCTCATCAGACCCTTTAATCACCGCCTTTAATCTTTCAGCTTCCTCCCTTCCTTTTATCTCCACTGCCCGTCCGCCTTTAATAGTAAGCTCAATTGCGTTTTTTAAAGAACCGGGAACTCCCACACCCAGCATGATTCCATCGAAGACTATCCTGCCTTCAGTTTTGTCCTCCACTGAAGCATAAGCGACTTCTCCCCATAAAGGTATAGGCCCCATCATTACTCCCTTTCCCTTTATGGGAACTATTTTTAAAGGAGGTCTTCCCTCCACTGAAATCGCTACATCCGTGCCGGAAGGTGAGGTTACTCTTACCTTCTTTGCACCCTCCACCGCCTGAATAATCTTTTCGGTTCTTTTTACGGTATTAAAAATATCTTCAAGAGTTAAATCCCACTCGCCCATTCCCTCCTCAACAGAAGCAATCCTGGCCCCTCTTTTACAGCTCTGCCGGACCGGGTCAACATGGGCAAAACGGTTCGCCCATTCCATTACAGCAGTAATTAAAATTACATCGGAGTTAACCATGGCAGCGGCCAGATTGGCCGGCGGCTCCATAGAGGCCTGTATTGAAATCGAGTTTGTAGTTACCTGAGGAGTAATGTCCGCAATAACCGGGCTTGTCCCGACTGCCCAGCAGGCACCGCTCAGAGCCTGGGCCACTTGAATATGTTCGGAGTCAGTAATTATTACAACAGTATCCCCGCGCTCCACTTTCATGCATTCCTCAACAATCAACCTGGCCCCTTTTATTAAAGTGGTAAAAGATTTCATACATTCACCCTCCTTTCGGTCGGCTAAGAGTAACCGGGTTCTTTTAATAAACCGATATACTTCTTAGCTCTTTCCTGATTTAAACCGGGTATGTCGGTATTTACATAGTCATAAAAACCTTCCCCGGATTTCATTCCCAATTTTTTCTGCTTTACTTTTTCCTCAACAATTTTCTGCGATTTATCTGAAGAATCTAATTCCCCGGCCCCCTATACAGCAACTTTGTCAACGCTATAATTCTTTATTTGTTTTCTCCTGAATTACAATCCATATTTTTTCCAATCTTCTTCCACCTTCTCCATATATTTTGAAGGAGGTAAAGCAATATCTGTGTATTTCCACTTCTTTGTAGCGTCAATTAAAACCTTGGAGGAAAGCGGTCTCTCCCAGAGGGGAACATCGGGGGGCGCCGCCGAAGGGTCTAAAAGCAAAGAAGAAGTGTTCGGTAAAATGTGAACATCTTTACGCGGTTCCACTCTCCAGCTTAGCGCCCATTCCCGCATAAAAGGGTTTCGAATATCTACATCTTCATCAGTAACTACAATCCATTTAGCAAATGCCGGATGGTGAGTCCAGGCAGTAGAAAGTACCTGCTGGGCGTGGCCCGGGTACATCTTTTTCATCCTTATCCATAGAATGGCATAACTTCCCCCTGACTCAGGCAGATGCACATCAATTATACCGGGAATTTTTAACTGGTGCACCAGATGTTTGTAAACATTGGCTTCTTCCGGAATTTGACGCAAAAGGCTGCTCTCACTTGGGGGCATCTGGCTGTGAAGGGCCTGATAAACGGGGTCTTTACGATGAGTAATACATTTTATGTGAAACAGAGGAAGTTCGTAAGGGCCGCCCATATAACCAGTGTATTCTCCAAAGGGACCCTCTGTCTCTTTTTCTCCAGGGATGATCTCACCTTCTAATATCAGCTCTGCTGTTGCCGGAACCTCCAGATCTATTGTTTCACATTTTACAAGAGGTATTGCCTGTCCTCTCAGCGCTCCGGCTACAGCCAGCTCATCCACATCCAGAGGGACTTTTGCCGCCGCAGCCATCAGAATTACCGGGTCTACCCCTATGGCAACAGCCGCAGGCATGGGTCTTTGCCTGGCCTCATACTTGGCAAAATGTATGGCGGCATGCTGGCTGGGCAGGTCCCATAGAATACCTGTTCTGTCGGCGCCTTTAACCTGCATTCTGTAAATTCCAACATTCCTTATTCCGCTTTCAGGGTCTTTTGTAATCATGCAGGGAGCAGTAATATAAGGGCCGGGGTCTTTTTCCGGAGTCCAGGTCGGAACGGGGAACCGGTTTAAATTTACCTCTTTGCCTTTTTCTTCCACTTCCTTGCAAACTCCACCGGTGACTATCTCTGCCTCAATAGGATTGCTTAAAGCCCGTTCCCATTTAGAAATAATTTGATCGATCCCGGGACTAATCTCAAGAGCCGCAGCATAAACATCTCTTGATGCAGCAACGGTCCCGACCACTACAGGAGAGTTGTGACCCTTTATCCTTTTAAATCCCAGAGCGTACCTTTTTTCCGGTTCCTGCTGAAAAACCTTTCGAGCAATACAGCTGACTTCCCAGTCTTTGTCCACCTCTCTTTCAACCCACTTCATTAAGCCCTTGCCGGTAAGAACCTCCAGGTATTCACGCAAATCCTTATAAGGCATTTTACCCCTCCTAAAATGCAGGCAGCTTCATTTTTTCTCCTGTTTCCTCATTAACCATACCAATCGCGTCCCTTGGACAAACCCAATAACAAACCCCGCAGCCATAGCACTCATTTTTTTTAACAACCCTTGCTTTTTCGTCAACTAAGCTCAGTACAGTGCAGTGTCCGATACGGGTACAAACGTCACACCCGTTACACCTTTCCGTATCTATTTCCGGAACAATATTTAAATATTCAACCTCATTGGGAGAAACGATGTGTTTTAAAGCGATTCCCCGAAAATCATCTAAAGTGGAATATCCCATTTCCTCCATATACTGAACAAGCTTTTTTTGAAATTTGGGAAGAATCTCAAATCCACGTAGATATAAAACCGTACAGAATGTAGGTACCGTGGCCCCGTACATGATCATTTCTACTACATGACGCCAGGTGGAAAGACCACCGCCTCCGGCAATCGGCAGCTCCGGTAACCTCATTCTGATTTGCGCCACATGCCTGTAAGCCAGGGGTCTGATCCAGGGACCGCAAAGACCGGCAAATGAGTGGTTTTTGGTATTCGGGTAAATCGGGCTTCCGCCGTTATAAATATCCACACCCGGTAAAGATTGCGGGCAGTTGATCGCCGATACAGAAGCCGCCCCTCCCTTTGCGCACTCCTGCGCCACTATGGGTGTATTGGCATCAGGGGTCATCTTGGCCATCACGGGAATATTCACCGCCTCTGCAACAGCACGGGTAACCTCTCTTGCCAGGGCCGGGTTTTGTCCCAGGACTGCTCCCAATTCCGGGGGTGCTTCTATATCCAGCTGTTTTGCCATAAGGCCGATATTGGGACAGGACATGTTCATTTCAATCATATCCGCTCCCGCCTCTTCCAGCTTTCGGGCCAAAACAGCCCATCCTTCCAGATCACCGCCCGGCCCCATCATGTTGGCAATAACTGTCAGACTGGTTTCCTTTTTCGCACTGTCGATCAATTTCTGTGCCTGTTCCACAGAAAGTCTGTCACCGGAAGGGGAAAAAAAGCCCGCTCTGCGTTCTACAATGTGATAAGGTTTGGCAAAAAAAGGGACCTTTAAAAAACATAGTTTGGTGATCACTGCACTGGCGCCGTATTTTTCTGCGAGCTTGATTTTTTCAACCGTATTTGTGAGCTCGGAAGAAGCCACGACAAATGGATTCTTCAATTCAAGACCGGCAAAGTTTACTTTTAAATCTACCATAAATCCTCCATCATAAATCTCTCAGGAATCAATATTCATAATTCCAGCAATATATTTATAAAAGACTTTTTTAATTTTATTGAAACTATTTTACTTATCACCCTCCGGCAGCGATAAGGAAAATATCGACGACATCGCCCTGTTTAATAGTTTCTTTCAAACCGGCTGATTTATTATTTATCATAATTAAAAGAGGAAACCTCCCTTTTTCGGCATCAGCTGTTGCCCCAAAAGAAGAAGTAAAATTCTTTCCGAAAACAGGATGCTTTTTTCCTAATAAATTAAGAAATTCTTCTGAAGAGATCTCCCTGTCCAGTTTCATATTCAGCTCATCCTTATTGATACCAGTTAACTTTGATGAAAGATGAAACTTTACTTTTATTTCCATGTTAGTATAAGGTGTTCTAAAAATAATCTAAAACTTTTTGTACACCGCTGCCTGTTTTAACCGGAAAATCCAGCTTTTGTAAAGCCTTCTCCAGAGCTGCAATAGTTACCAGAGCATTATCCATATATGCGCTGTAGCCCATATGCCCTATTCTAAAGATCTCCCCTTTTAGCCCGGGAACTTCTCCCGCAATAAGCACCCCGTAATCCTCAACCATAATCCTTCTCAGTTCCTGATCGTCTATTCCCTGAGGCACCCGGACCGCCGTGACAGTATCGGAAGCAATCTCTTTGGATTCCGGCCATAATTTCAAGCCTATTGCCTCAACGGCTTCTCTCACAGCCCGGGCTACTTTTTTATGCCGGGCAAAGACATTTTCCAGCCCCTCTTCTAAAATCTCTGTCACTGATTCATTGAGAGCGTATACTTCAGAAACAAAGGGAGTAAAGGGAAAGGTTCTATTTTTTATCCATGTTTCCCTGTAATCCAGCATACTGAGATATGTATTCCGTAAAGGCTTTTTCTTCTTTTCCATAGTCTCCCAGGCCTTTTTGCTAATGGAAATAGGCGCAAGCGCAGGAGGAGAAGAAAAGCACTTCTGGGAACCGCAGATGCAGATATCAATTCCCCACTCATCAGGTTTGATCTCCATTCCCCCCAGAGCAGCTACGGTATCCACTATGGTTAAAACTTCAAATTGCCCGGCTGCCCTGCAAATACTCTCTACCGGGTTGGTAATTCCCACCGGTGTGTCCATATGAACCAGAGTAACTGCCTTGATATTCTTCTCTTTTTCTAATTTTTCTTTTACCATTTCAGGGTCAATCGCTTTTGTGTAATCCTCCTTTAACCAGACTACCTCTCCTCCATGATTGTCCACATAAGTGCCGAACCATGCCCCATAGGGCCCATTATCCAGAACAAGAACCCTGTCTCCGGGATCTAAAATATTAGCCACCGAGGCCTCCAACCCCACCACTGCCTCACCCTGCATGATAATCAGGTCTTTTTTCGTTTGAAATACTTTTTTGAGTTTTTCCGTTGTTTCCTGGAATATTTCAATAAATTCCGAAGAATAGTGATGTGTTACAGGAGAAGAAAGTGCTTTTAGGGTTCTTGGCGAAACTTCCACAGGCCCGGGAGTCATTAAATACCTGATATTTTTTCGAATATCTTTCATTGTCAAATCTCCTTTTTCATTCTCCTGAAAATCTTAAGAATTCTATATTTTTTCAGAATATGTTCCCCCATTATAGAAGCACTTAAATGCCTCCCCCGATAAATCGCCTGAAATTTTACCCGGCTATTTTACCAGATCAAGATACTTCTCCAGACCAAGATCTCTTAATTTATTTTCAGTGGGAAAACCCTCCTCATCCCAGTTTCTTGCCCTGTAGTAATCTTTTAATAATGTCTCTAAATCAAGTTTTTCGCCTTCGGAAGCACCTGATGGAAGCCCCTCATTTATAAATCTTGAAGGGACAACATCATCCTTTTTCCCTCTAAATCCCTCCCTCAGGGCAAACAACCGCTCCAGGTTGGAAATTCTTTCACCTATCTTAAGAATTTTTTCCGGGCTCATTTTCATCCCCGTCATTGAGGTAATACATGTTGAAATGAACTCCAGTGTATATCCAAAATCCAGGGCAAACATGCAGAATATTGCAGAATCAATAGTTTTTGATTTGTCCTGAATCTCCTTTGTTAATTCACCCTTGCCCTCCATTGACAGTCTATCCACACCCTCAACATATAATTCTTCAGCTATTGTCCAGCCGTCGTTATGATCCGCTCCCCGGGTAGCGGTAGCATAATTTAAACCGATACCTTTAGCCCCCCTTGGGTCGTATCCAGGAATTTCCAGCCCTTTAACGTGCATAGCATACTTCTGGGAATCACGACCTATTTTTTCCGCTGCCAGGCGTGAACCCTCGGCCAGTAAATCTCCTAAACCCTCTCTAAAAGCGATCATTTCAATCAGTTTATTAATTGTTGAGGAATTACCCCATCTGATATCCATTCCATCCGTATCTTTTTTCGTAAGGATATTTCTCTGAAAACATTCCATGGCAAAGGCAATAGTCACGCCTGCGGAGATACAGTCCAGCCCGTATTTGTCACAGAGTAAATTCGCCTGTATGACATCTTCGGTGCCTCCATTTTCTAATAGCGAGCCAAGCGCAAAGGTAGTCTGATGTTCCGGCCGGGAAAACGTGACTTTCTTGCCTTTAAGAATTCTTCGGCAGTGCACAGGACATCCCCAGCAGGAAAAAGGCTTATAAGAAAGGTCGAAATACGCTTTTTCATCCACAGAGGAAATTTTTTCAAATACTCCCGATTGAAAATTCCTTGTAGGCATAAAACCAAGCTCATTAACCAGGGCAACAGAGCCCGCCGTCCCATGGTCACGGAAAAGATCAACAACAGGATTTTTATTCATAATACCCAGAACTTCATCATAACCCTCCCATATTTTATCCGGGCCGGTTGCCGCATTTATCCCTCCCGTTCCTTTTACGGTTACGGCCTTAAGGTTTTTCGAGCCCATTACCGCTCCCATGCCCCTCCTGCCAACAAGGAAATGTTTTCGATGAACCACAGAGGCAAAGCGAACTTTATTTTCGCCCGCCTGTCCTATACAGGCAATTTCGATTCTTTTATCCCGGAGCTCTTTCTTGATTAAATCTTCTGTTTCAAAGGTATCTTTCCCCCAGAGGTAAGCTGCATCCCTAATTTCTACTTTTCCATCGTTCATCCAGATATATACCGGTTTATCCGACTTTCCTTCGATAATCAACCCGTCATAACCGGAAAACTTCAACTGGGGACCAAAATGGCCGCCGCAAAACCCGCTCCCGATAAGGCGGGTGAGGGGGGATTTTGAGGAAATACAGAGCCGGGAAGTTGTGGGAATTACAGTTCCTGCCAGAGGTCCTGTGATGAAAATGATTTTATTTTCCGGCCCAAAGGGATCAATTCCGGCTTCAAGCTCATCCATGAGTATCTTTGATGCTATACCCCTTCCTCCCAGATAATCATCCATTAAGCTATCATCTAATTTTTCTTCTACTGTTTTGCCGGAACCAAGATCAATTCTTAACAGTTTTCCATGATACCCGCTGTATCCTCCCATGATTACGCTCCTGATAAATTAATTTAAAATTAATTTTTCATACAAGGTCTTTTCAGTGCCCCTTTTTGCTTCAAGGGAATTTTCCCACAAAGAGTAATCAAGACATCCTGTAGGGCAGTATTTGACGCAAACAGGTTTACCCTCACACAGATCACAGGTTTCAGCAATATCTGTTTCCGGATGAAGAAAAATAGCTCCAAAGGGGCAGGCATCCAGGCATAAGCCGCAGCCATTGCAATTATCAGAATTGATTATGATAGCATTATTTTTACCACGGGAAATAGCTTCATATTCGCAGGCTTTCTCACAGGGCGCGTCGCTGCACTGCCTGCAGACTACAGGGAGATCTATATAGGAATGTAAACCATACACCTTTATTCTGCTTCTATCCGGATTTACTTCCTTCTCTTTGGTTAAAGAACACACAATCTCACACATCATGCAGCCTACACATTTTTTCTCATCGACACTGATAATTGAAAATGATCGAGCAGTCATTGTTTAACTCTCCTTTCAACTATGGTTTAATCCATATAAAATTCTGGTATTTTATCCCGGAATTTATTTTGAATGAATTGTATACTGATTTATCTATTTGTCAAGGAAAAAAAAGTAGATGTCATGTTCCGTTTGTCAAAGCGAAGAGGAACTTTAAAAAACCAATTGTCTGTTTTTGTAAAAAGGTGTATAATTTTATAACTTTCCAGATGACTCCTTTCTCTTTGAGATAGTGAAAGGATACCATATAAATCGTTGCTTAAAAAATAATTATTTTAATATTTGCTTATTTCTCTTCACGTTTAGTATAGAACCCGGGTTATTTTGAATGCTCAGAGGAAAAAGAAGAGCGATTTTTAAAAATGAAAGGAGGCCTAAATGTTGTTACCCTTTGAATATTCAATGCCCACCAAGATCATCTATGGTGAGGGCACCATCGCCCAGGCGGGGAAAAGGATCAAGAATTTAGCCGGGCAAAAGCCCATCCTGGTTACTGATCAAGGCGTGCGCTCCCTACCCATTTTTAAGAGCTTGATAGACTCGGTGGCTGGGGAAGGTTTGGAGTACGAGGTTTATGACACAGTATCCAGGGACCCCGATCTCAAAGAGGTTGACGAACTGGTCAGCCTGGCCAAGGCAAAGGGCTGTGATTCGGTTATCGCTCTCGGAGGCGGAAGCGTTCTGTGCGCCGGTAAAGGACTGGCCGTAACTGCACCCAGTATGACTTCTTCACGGGATCTGGTGGGGATCGATATGGTCAAGGAACATCCCCTGCCCATAGTCGCCATCCCTACCACCGGAGGCAGCGGCAGCGAAGTGTCCGATGTCACCGTTCTCTCTGATCGCGAAAGCAAACGGATCGTCACCATTATCTCCCATCACTGTTATCCCGGCCTGACCATACTGGACCCAGATGTATTGGTTGGCCTCCCGCCGCGGCAGGCGTCCATTTCAGGTGTTGACGCACTAGCCCATGGGCTGGAATCCCTGATGACCACCCGGCCAAATCCCATCTCCGAAGCCATTGCCGTCCACGCCTGCGCAACAATGATTGAAGGACTACGCCAGGCGGCGCTCACCGGGGAGATGGAACCGAAGGGCCGGTGCCTTATCGCCAGCACCATGACCAATATGGCCTGCGGAGCCACCGGAATAAATTTCGGTCACGCTATGATTCTACCGCTAACAGCCCATCTCGACATGCCCCATGGGCTTGCCGCAGGTTTGCTTATGCCCCATGTCACAGCCTATAACTTGCCCGCCTCAAGGAGGAGACTACTCCCCCTGATGCTGGCCTTAGGTTACAAGGCCGATGTGGAGCCGGATATCATCGTTAATGATCTCAATGCACTGCTCGTGGACCTTGGCTTCGGGGACTTTGAACTGCCGGAGGTTGATGAGGCTACCTTGAAGATGATTGCTGAAGAGGTTGTAAATTCACCCATCACCGGCTTCAATGTGCGCAAGGTTGAGCTGGACCATGTGCTTAACATCTATAAGGCGGTCTTTTCCAGGACCTTGAAGGATTAATGCCCCGTCATCTATGGCGTAAAGGATTGAAGGACCGGATGTCATGATAATTCGGATATTTTGGGGGACTGCATCATGATCGTTGACTGCCATATGCATCCAGCCTGGATTCCCACGGCGGACACCGCTTTCCTATTTGGATTCGCGCCGATACGGCTGAGCCAGAGCAGCCGGCAGATAGGCTCGCCTTGCGAAGGCAACGAGTGCCAGCATCACTGCGATGAAGGGGATCATGTTGACAACATCCTGGGGCACTTCGACTCCTATCAGCTGCAACGAGGTCGTGAGTGAGACCGACATCCCAAACAGTAGCGAGCCTATGAGCACCCATATGGCTTTCCCCCTGGCCAGCATGGCTACAACAATCGCAATAAAGCCGATACCTTTTGTCATGAATGGTACGAAGATACCTGCACCCACGATAACCATATACCCGCCGCCAAGACCGGCGAGCCCGCCGGTAACTAGAACAGCATAGGAGCGTATTGCCGTTACATTGATACCGGCTACATCCACTGCCTCCGGCTTCTCTCCGACCGCTCGCAGATTGAGACCGATATTGGTTGATTTTAAAACCCAGTGCAACACCCCGATCATGGCAAACCCGATGTACACGATCAGAGGCTGAGTGAACAGGCTAGATCCCAGTACCGGAATGGATGAGAGCAAGGGTATTTTCACACTCACCACCTGCCCCAGGCGTGGATAGGTAGTTCCAAATTGGGCGCGTTGCAGGACACTGGTGATACCTTCTGCAAGAATGAGAACTCCGATTCCTACCACAATCTGATCCAGCCCCATACGCACACAGAACCAGACCACAATCACGGCAAGAAAGGCGCCTGCGCCAACACTTGCAACCAAGCCCAACCAGTACTGTTGCGAATACAGCGCAATCACGAACCCCGCGTACCCGCCCGTTAGCATTATCCCCTCAAGCCCCAGGTTCAGCACGCCAGCCCGCTCAGAAATTGTCTCTCCAAGGCTCGCAAACAACAGGGGCATTCCCGCCAGAATACCCCCGGATATCAATGCGGATAGAAAGGAAAAATTTACAAGATCACTCATTAGTCCTGAACTCCCGTAAACTTTGAACAGCCTTCAGCAGAGGGCCTGTGGTCCCAGACCGTCGCTCGTTGATATATTCGGTAAGCGTCATGAACAGCAACACCAAACCTATGATGATCAGCATAAAGTCGTCGGGAAGACCAGCCGCTCTGGCCGCAGAGTGCCCCCCAATCGAAAAGGCCGCATAGAATCCAACCAGGGGTATGGTCGCCATCGCGTTTAACCGGGCCAGAAAGACCAGCGCGAACAGGGCCAGCCCGAAATGCGGATTCCAGTCTGCCCTCATGTATCCCCATACACCCAGAATCTCCACGGCACCTGCAAGTCCCATAAACGCACCGCTTACCATGAATGCACCCATGGTGAGTCGCGCATTGTTGAGACCGGCATGCAGAGCGGCCCTCGGATTACTGCCAAGAAGTCTCAACTTCAGACCCAGAGAGGTTCTTTTCATGACATCGTGGACAATGAAGACGAGTATGAGGGCAACAACGATTCCAATGTGTATACGGGTGAGCGGAAGGGAAGGAAGCAGGTTTGCAAAAGGGACAACATCTGTCTGCGGCACAAGGGTCTTGGTGCTGCGAAACGGACCCTTAATAAGCAGGTTCGCGAGGTTGATACCGACGAAGCTCATCATCAAAGAGCTTATGATCTCGTTAACCCCGTACCGTACCTTGAGTACAGCAGGTATGATTGTCCACAGGCCACCAGCAATCGCACTGATGACACTCAGGGTCACATGACTCACCCAAACCGGCATTGCTTCCATGAATATGGGGCCGAATCCCGCCACCAAAGCCGCCGCCAGTAGGAATTGACCATCCCCGCCAATATTCCAGATACTCGTCTGGAAGGCGACAATCAGACCGGCAGCCATGAGAAGTAACGGAGCCATCCGGATCACCGTGTCCTGCAACCCGCTCACGTTGAATAGTCCAACCCCGACAATTTTCCCATAGAAGGCAATGGGATTCCTTCCCAGCACAAGAAGAACCAAACCACCCACAATCAGGGCGAGTACAATCGGTCCTGCTCCTTCGGCTACACCCGTCCAAACCCTGCCGAGTACTCCTTTACTCGGTTCGTCGATTTTCACCGCAACCCCGCTTGGTATACCCTCGTCGATCTCTACTTTTTCAGACACCTAAAGACTTCCTCCGACCATAAGTTCGCCTATCGTTTTCTCGATCCCTTCCCGATTGTCCACAATCCCGGAAATACGGCCTCGATACATGACCGCAATCCGGTCTGCAAGATCAAGAACCTCGTCTAAATCCGTGGAAATGAGAAGCTCGGCAACGCCTTCCTCCTCAGCCAGGCATCTGATCCGTTCGCGTACCATACCGGTGGTCTTGAGATCCAGCCCGTGGGTGGGTTTGCTAAATACCACCACCTTGGGGTCAAAGAGCAGCTCTCGGGCCAGCAACACCTTTTGAATATTCCCGCCGGAGAGCGTACCGCATCTGCTCTCCACACCAGGGGTGTGAATGTCGTATTCCTGAATCAGCTTCTCCGCCATCTTCTGAATCAACACTTCGTCGGCCCGGCCCCAATTCCAAAAGGGTTTTTGCCCAATCCTCTTGAGGAACATATTTCTACCCACACTCAGACTCCTACATATCCCCTCCCCCATGCGATCATCGGTCACGTACCGGAGCCCCATCTTTTGGCGGTCAGACACACTACACCCTGAAATGGAGCTCCCATTCAGCAGAATGTCTCCGGCGGTGACTCTCCGTTGTCCGGCTATTGCCTCGGCCAGCTCACGCTGGCCGTTACCGTCAACACCGGCAACTCCTAGAATCTCCCCTGCATGCAGGCAAAAAGAAACCCCCTGCACCTCAGCCTCGTCATGCTGAGCCTCCACCGACACATCTACCAGCTCAAGAACCGGTCGCCCTGCCGGCTCCTCCCTCATGGACTTACCGGTTATGTGGTCCCTGGCTTCTGCCACATTCGTGGCAGCTCTCATCTCCTTTCCAAACATCATCTCGATCACCATGCGCCGAATCTCGGAGCTATCCGCACTGCTCAGGACAGAGGGCCCTGTCGACCCAACCAATCTGCCTCCCCTGAGTACCGATATCCTGTCGCCTATCTCCATGGCTTCGTGGAGCTTGTGGGTGATAAATATCACCGCAAGCCCGGACTGCTTAAGCTGGGCGACCACTTCCTTCAACTCTTCAATGGCCTGGGGCGTGAGCATCGACGTAGGCTCATCAAGAATCAGAACAGAAGACCCCTTCCACAGGGTTTTTATGATCTCCACCTGCTGCTGCTGGCCAAGGGCGAGATTACCAACCAGTGCACCCGGATCAATGTCAACCCCCAGGAGATCCGAATATTCCCTGAAACGCTTCAAAGCCCCCTGACGGTCCAAGATGAGCCCCCTGCTACCGAGAAGGAGATTCTCAAGAACGCTGAAGACCGGAATAAGGGTGGAATGCTGATATACCATTCCCACACCGAGCTCAAGGGCCTGCCGTGGGGAATTGATGCGGACTTCTCGGCCAAACATCCGAATCGTTCCCATGTCCGGGTGATACATACCGGAGAGAATCTGCATGAGAGTCGACTTCCCGGCCCCGTTCTCCCCGAGCAGGCAATGAACCTCTCCAGGCCATACAGTGAGAGATATGTTGTTGTTAGCCACTACGCCAGGAAAGGCCTTGCTAATGCCGGAAAGTTCGACAGCGGGTGTACCCGCTGTCGCATCCAAACCGACGGCCAAAGCACCCTCCGTTCGGCTTCCTCGCTCATTCATATATTGTCGTGATCCTCCTCTTCGCTGGACAGTGCCCCGCCAACTCCCAGGTGAACCTACACCTACTTGATCAGATCCTGGACTTCCTTTTTGCTCCGCAATTCCGGCACCTCGATCTTCCCGTTGACGATATCCTTCTTGATAGCCTGCAACTCTTTCCAGATGTCATTGGGAATGTGTTTGGTTTTGAGTAACTTGATGGCTCCATTGCTCAGATCAAGCCAGTGGATCTTCTCTCCATAGGATCCGCTCTCCAGTTCATCGGCCAACAGCTTAAAAATAGGAGCATAGTCCCAAATGACAGAAGTCAGGTATATATTCTTCTTATCCAGCGAACTCTTGTCGCCGATGACATCGATGAACCACACCTTGTCCGCGCCTTCGGGCGGCGTGGCGGTCTCAACAGCCTGTATCATACCGAAGGAAGAACCGTCTCCCATACCGAAGATAATGTCCGCGCCTCCGGAGATGAGGTTCGCCGTGACCCGTTTGCCACCAGCCGCGTCCGCGTAACCTGCCTGTCCGATCTGTGCCATCAGAACATTGATTCCCGGATCGGCTCGTCTGGCACCGGCGACATACCCACCGGCCATCTTGACCCAGTTCTCGTCATCGGCAGAAATACAGATACCGAGTGTGCCCGAACGTGAAATCTTTGCTGACAGGTAGCCCGCCAGGTAGGAGCCCTGCTGTGCATAGGTCTCAACGTCGGCGCTTATTCCGGGTATCAAGCCCTGCTCAAAGGCTCCGATTGTCACAACCGGAACACCAGTCTGTTGGGCGATTTGAGGAGCAATCGTGTTGTAGCCGCTGGCAAACGCTATGATCCACTGTGCCCCACTGTTTGCGAGATCACGGAGTATCGGGGCTATATCACCGTATCCGGCGCCGTCCGCTACTTCAATCTCCGCCCCCAAATATTCGGCTGCTTCCTTGGCAGACTCCACACCTTCCTGGTTCCAGCCATAATCGTTACCCTCTTCAGGGGCAACAACTGCCATCTTGGTGATGGCCTTCTCTCCCTCCACTTTGGTTTTCTGTTCGGCCCTCGCTTCGTAAATCAGTCCCGGACCAAGGCTTAAAACAAACAGAACAACCAAACCTATCAGAAGAGTTGTTAGTATGCGGTTTTGTCTTTCATGCATCATTCTTATCTCCTTTTTTTGTTTGATTTAATAACATACACGGTTAACCATTCACTAATACTAAGAGCTAATCACCCTTTATCCCATATTTCTCACCTCCTATCACCTTGTTTACGGTAACGATTATCCACTAATGTTAAAAAACAATCTCTCTGCGTTTTTCCCTAATACCATTGACAGATCGCTGGACTTTATGCCGCTAAGCCTGACTTTCAACAGTTCTACTTCGGGATGGTGGAAAGGTGCGTCGGATCCATACAGTACGCGACTGGCACCAACTCTGTTCACAGCTTCCGCGATCTTCGTATGCATCGGCATGCCCGAAGTCTCCAGATACACATTAGGCTGTCTCTCCGCCCCATCAATAGCGGCGTTGATGTAAATAATGTTTCCGTGCCCCATATGTCCCATTATTACCTTGGTCTCTGGCTTGGCCTGTGCCAGCTCCTCGACACTCCAGGGGAGAGTGAAAATCGGATGCCCCGTATGAATTAGCAGCGGCAAGCCCCGCTCTGCCGCCAAATCGGCCAGAGGATGCACCATCGGATCATTCGGGTGGTAACCATCAAGTAAAGGATGCAGCTTTATACCGCGAAAATTCTGATCATCAAGAAAAGATGCGACTGCTTGCACACAGTCTGGTTCACGCGGATTCGCCCACACGAGTCCAAATATCGATGGCCGATCAGCGATGACACGCTGCACCATCGAATTGTCGGGGTGAAAAACGATCGCCTTGTCTAAACCGCATGAAGCCATAAGTTTGTCCAACCCCGATCCGTCAAGCGAAACGTTGAACAGCGGAAATTCTCCTAGATGCATATGCGAATCAACGATCATTATGGGCTCCAGAATACTTCGATAACCGTGAGAACGTGATTATTACGCCGCGTTCCACACGCCGCCTTCGACTCCTCCCCATCCTTTCACATGTTCCCATGCCAATCAACGGCTTGATTCCATACCCACCCCACAGCTGCGCGATCATCTTACAGTTGTCATACCCGCGGTCGGCGATACTATATGAACATCGCTCCATCATCTCGGGGTGGTCCCATTGATAGGTGAAGTCTTTATAATTCGAGATTTACCAACATACGAAAAAGAACCGGTAAAAGCCCACGATTTGCCCATGAAATATTCACAAATGCTTTTCCTGTCGAAATACTATACCCATTTGGCCGTATTCTACCTAACATGGAACATCCTGTCAAGAGAATGTTAAATAAATTATGAAATTGTTTTTCCTTCGATACCGTCAAAATAATCTGTTGCCGGATTTCCGTTCACAATATCAGGATTGTCGTCAATGAAAAAATTACCGGTTATAAAATATTGGTTGCAGCCGGGAAAACTGTGATTGAGTAACTTGCCACATCAGACTGTCTGGGAATCGACCGGCTGGATACCCCCAGGCTTATGCAAAAAAATGGGTGGTGTACGTAAAAAAACCATTTTCAGGTCCAAAACAGGTGCTGCAGTATCTTGGAAAATATACTCACCGTGTCGCTATCTCCAATCATCGTATAATTGAAGTAAAGGATGATAGAGTTATATTCAAATGGAGAGATTACAAAGACAGTAATACCATGTAAACGATGTCTGTTTCTGTAGAAGAGTTTATGAGACGTTTTTTACTTCATGTTATCCCCAAAAGGTTCATGAGAATCCGTTTCTATGGTCTTTTGAGCAACCGGAATAAAAAGGAAATGCTGATAAAGTTGGGCAGCTATTTTACATATTCAAGATCTTTTAAAAGAGTAATCAATTTTTTAATGCGAGCACCCATCAGTTTATTTATATCGATGCCCGAATAATCATAAAAACCTTTCCCGGTTTTTAAACCAAGCTCATTATTTTCGACCATGGTATTAACTATCGGAGGTGGTGTCGTATCGTTGTTCAAATGCTGGTATAAGTAGCGAGATACGCGATTATATAAATCCATCCCAGCCATATCAATGGTTTCCAAAGGACCCATAACAGGAAATTTAAACCCTATGCCGGCCTTGATCATTGTATCAATATCTTTAGCGCTGGCCACTCCATCGTTCAGGAGTGCGATGGCTTCTCTCATTAATGCATACTGCAGGCGATTGCCAAGGAAACCAGGGACATCCTTTTTCACAAGAACCGGTATTTTATTGATTCGGTTAATTAGAGCCTCTATTGTTCGGACTGTTTCATCATCTGTTTTTTCACCACGAATTATTTCAATAACTGGAATAATTATTGGTGGATTCCACCAGTGCATACCCACAACTTTAGCTGGTCGATTTGTCACTTTCGCCAGGTTCGTGATACTGAGCCCCGATGTATTACTGGCAAGTATAACACCATCATCTGCAATCGAGTCCAGATCGGAAAAGATTTTTGTTTTTATATCAGGAACCTCGGGTACGGCTTCCAACACAAGATCAACACCCTCAACTGCATCCTTTAAACTTGAACTGGTGTGTATTCTTGATAGTATTTGATCAATATCCGATTTTTTTATTATCCCCTCTTCAGCAAAAAGTGTTAGGTTTCTGTCCAGGCTCTCCCGGGCTTTCTCAAGCTGTTCCGGTTTCACATCGAATATATGGATCTCGATTCCATTCTGGGCAAATACTTGTGCAATACCTGGACCCATCGTACCTGTTCCAATCACCGCGACTTTATTAATTTCTCCCATAACTTTCCTCCTTCTATTTTTATTCAGCAATTTCTTTTATTCGTTCCAGAGCCCTGTAACTCGCTACAGGATCCAGATGAAAGCTGGAAATACAGTTCAGGTCGAGGCTTTGCTGACTGTAAACTGCATCTGCTGTAAACAGCATAGGGTTACGATTCGGTAATTCGATAAGCAAGCTGTAGTGACCATCCGTATGACCGGGGGTTTCAAATAGTGTCATTCCTTTTGCAATTTCAATATCTCCTGTTACTTTTTTGAATCGGCCACATTAGAAACATTTATCCCTCCGCTATTAATACCCGCCTCTGCTCTTTTTACGGCTTCCATTACCTGCGAATGAATATCCTGGAATATTGCCGGCTCTATACCACCGTTGCCCAAAGTCTGGGTATAATTCTTCCCAAACTAACCGGCATATATATCAATAAGCATCATCTCATAAATCACATCGAATTTCCAAAGCACGGAAGCAAGGATTATCTTTTTCTTATCGATGTTTGACTTGTCACCGATAACATCGATAAAATATACCTTCCCTACATCCCGTGCCTCTCCCTCATAGCTTGCAACCAATCCCTTCACGATAGCGCTTGGGTTTTCGACAACTGCAACTCTCACATCCCTCTCAACAACAACCTCTGGTGTAATGGTCTGGTACCCGGAAGCGTGAGAAATAATAAATGAAATGATAGGAAAAGTTATAATTCGAGATTCGCCAACATACGGAAAAAAATCGTGAAAAACCCCAGATTTGCCTATGAAATATTCACGAATGCTTTTCCTACCGAAAAACGACACCCTTATTGTAAATATACTATCCGTAATAGAATATCCTGTCAAGAATAAAGAAAATGTGAAGTTTCCAGGGCATTTCTGAAAATATGGACGGGCATACCTCACCCCTGGGTATTTCTTCTTTCATTGATGTGTAAGAAAATGAGGATCAGGAGACTTTTGTGACTACCTTTTCGAAGGGTGGTGTATTGTTTCTTTTGAGGCATTCAAGTATTTTGTTTACTTTGAGTGAGTGTTTACACTCACCAGGGTCAGTGATTATTGCAATTACTTTTTATGTTGAGCTCAACATAAAAAGTATTATGTGTAGTAAATAATTAGCTGAAAAAGGGCCATTCGTTAAAGTTTATTGCAGACATGATCGGACATAGTGATATCAGGACCACTTCCATCTGTACCAAAGTGGATTTTCAAACTCTTAGTCAAGTAGCACTTGACTGGCCGGAGGAAGAATAATGAAAACATTAAACTTTCAAAGTAGCTTAAGAAAACAAATGGAAGATTTTGTAAATCTTCGACGCCTGGCTGGCGCTGATTACCAGAGCCAGGTAATGCTTCTTGAATATTTCGATAATTTTCTTCTAAGAGAAGGTTTTCAGTCGCTGCACCTGACTCCTGACATAATTCAGCGCTATTTTTCAGAAAACACACACCTGCATCCACGCACATTGTATAACCGGTTCTCGGTAATACGACAATTCTGTCATTACTTATATCAGTTTGATCCTCTCTGTTATATCACGGAACCTATGAAACCGGTACAATCTACCTCTTCACGCGTTCCTTATATATATACAAAGAGACAAGTCCAGGATATTCTCGCTGCAGCAACCAAACTATCACCAAAAGAATAAATCCATCTGCGCCTGGAATGAGAGGGGGTGTAATCGCCCAGGATAATCTCCTTCTTTCCTTTAATTACATATCCGCATTTTTCTCCGGTATAAGAGACCAGAGGTACTCCCACTGCATTGAAAATTTTCACCAGAGTGGGTATAGAAGGTGTGATTAAACCTCTTTCCACTTGACTGATCAGACTGGCGCTCAAATTGGTTTTTCGGGTGAGGTATTTTACGCTCATCCCTTTATCCAATCTTATTTTCCGAATAGCCTCCCAATCTGAAATGCAACATTTTTCATTTTGACTGAAATTTTACCCTGTTTTATTTACTTGTCAAGAATAAAAATAAAAAAGTTTCTACCATGCAACAGTTAATATGCCTGAAACCCGTACCCCTCATTCCCGTAAAACTGAGCTCGCTGGGAAACCTAATATATACTCTCTGTCTCCCGCCGAAAGAAGATGGCGGCCACAATTATTGCAAGGGCCGGGAAAGATATAATCAGGACAGGCAGACCTGCATTTCTTCATGAGCTTGCCTTTCGCATAGAAACATCGATTTAAAAAGGGGCGCCCGGTAATGGCAACCCTATTGTTCGGTACACTGCTTGAATTATTCGGAGTTTCTTTCCTCTTTTTATATCATAATCTGCCGGCACCGATGAAAAAAGCGCCTCAGTATAGGGATGTTTCGGGCCTCTCCTTGTTTTGATAAGATATTTCTTTCCCTTTGCATTATTTGAATGAAGAAAACAGAATTTTTTTGAAAGGCCTTTATCAAGGTCTCCGGAGAGCTTCAATTCAAAGAATATCGCTCAAAACCTGGAGGTGATCTGCCAATCTTTACAAGATCTATTAATATCTTTCTCACTTCATCCGCTTGTGTAATGATAGCTACAACTTTCATGGTAGAACCGCATTTGTTACATTTGAGAGGGTCTATTTCATAGATTTTTACTATCAGCCTCGCCCAGGCAGAGTTGGTTCCCTTTTTCGAAACTGAGCATTCCAGTGTTTCTTTTGAGACCCTGTATAAACCTGTTTCGGGCAGGTACTGCTGCGGCGCTATTCAAACACAGTCACCAGCTTTCTGAAAATAGCGCTGTTCTCTTTGATTTTGCCTGCGCTTCCGATAACACAAAAATAATTCTGTTTCATTACATCGCGCACAAGTTCGGAGCATTTTTTTATATCGGCTTTTCCGGTGCGAAGGACTTCGTCTCTTGTCCTCTGGACATCTTCCTGCGTTATGTTGCTGATGTACCGCTCTGCCGCGGCCTCTCCTTTCATCGAAGGTGTCATCGGGGCGTCCAGTTTGTTGACAGTACCTATTATATATTTTGTCATTTCCCGTTCATCCGGTTCGAAAGCTTTTAGATAAATTTCTGCCTCATCGTAAACCGATAAAGTCTCTACCAGGTTCGGGTCGCGGTATGAGCAGAAATACATGTTCCCGTTTCTGGCGAATCTCGAAAAACACCCGTACGCGCCTCCCTGCACCCTGATACGGTTCCAGAGATAATCCATGCTCGATATGGTCCTGAGAACCTGAAAACTTCCATCATATTCATAACCCAGCTTCCGGAAATTGAAACCCTTGGCCACATACTGCACCTTTCCCGGTGTCAATAAACCTTCGTTTCGATTGTCTGTATCTATACGATAGGTTATGCTTTCAGACGGATTATCTCCCAGCTGCTCGTGTGTCACGGGAAAATATTTTCTGAACTCTTTGTAATCTTCATCTGAAGCCGTGACACTTACGATCAACCTCTTCCGGTCGAACACAGCTTTTGCCACACTTTGCAGTTTGCTCCTGACCTCCCCTGCTCTTTTCTTGAAATTCCTTTCGATATCGGCAATGAACTTGTAAAAAGAAAGCCCCGATATGATCTCCATGTATTTCCCGACCGGCGAAAAATAAGAAAGAAGACGCCCCGATGCTATCATATGGCCGCTGCCGTGTATGCTCATCTCCAGGCGCGACTTGGTCTCCTGTATGATCTCCATGAGCCGTTTTTCCTCGTCAAAACG
>DRHN01000066.1 GCA_011049595.1 Spirochaetota bacterium
CCTCTGCCTGCAGCAGGGGAAAATATTATGGTAATAAATATAATTATAAAAAATGACTTTTTGTTGTGAAACACCTTAATGACCCGCTGCCGGTTTTAGCTGTGCGCACCAGGAGATAAATGTAATAATCATGGATTCGTGCCGTTACTGAAAAATTTTTTATCAGAACGCATCAATCAGTAGTTAATATGGATATATGATCATTAAACTTTTTCCTGATTGTCACTATTGCCTGATTGAGTGTTTTTTCGGGTATGTTTTCATTTTTAAAACTGGACAGGTTGATTATACGTGTGTCCTTATAATACCATATGTAATCGATCAAACGGTCAATAAAGTTCAGCAGCTTTATAAGCTCTTTGTACGGTTCCGATGAGCTTTCGGGGTTATGGTGAAACAGGGACGCTTCCACGAATATTTCCGGGAGGTTCCAGTAGTCGAGGAAAAAAGCCCCGATTTCCTGATGTGTATGCCCCTGAAAACCAAGAGCAAGTTCATTTTCATAAAACCCCATGTTCCGGTTATTTCCGGCGTTCTCGACTATAAAATTATACCGTCCGGGATAATACTGGAGGAGAATGATTTTTCCGGTTTCATAGGTCAAACCGATCGAGGGAAAGTGTTTAAATGGCAGCGCCCCATGTTTTTCTCTGTAAAAACCTGGCAGCAAAGCATTCATAATAAATGAGTGGGTGAAAATGTATTGCAGGTGTCTGGTCTGGTCGCTGTTCCAGTTCATCGTGTTGATCACGGAAATAGTTAGCAATATGTCATGAAGGGTGTCAAGGCCCAGAGTGACCGAGGCCTGGCTGATCGAACTGCAGCTATTCATCCCGTAGAACGCGGAGTTGGCGACATGCAGTACCTTTGTCGCGATCGAAGGGTCTTTTTGAATTATCTTTGACACCTCTGTCATGGATTTTTCGTTATTTACAGCTTCCATAAATTCGGAATATATATTCGAGAGGGTCGGAAGGTTTTCGATCCCGTTGATTATATCGAGCAGCTTTTTGGATTTGAGGGTTTTTCTTATGCCGAGGATATGATTGATCTTTTTTTCTATCTCTTCATTTTGCCATGGTTTCAGCATATATGTGGAAGCAAGCCCCCGGGTGAGAGAATCGACCGCGACAGATTTTTCAATAAATCCGCTCAATATTATACGGTTGATCGACGGGTATTTTTCTTTTACGATCTTGAGAAACTGAGATCCGTCCATGCCCGGCATCCTGTAGTCGGTAATAACAATATCGACGGCTTCACTTTCCAATATATTTAGACCCTCACTGCCACCCTGGGCGGTCAGCACCTCAAAATCCGAATATAAAAAGCCCCTTTTTATGCTTTTAAGGATACTGATTTCATCATCCACAAATAGGACTTTTGCCCGGCGTTTTTCCTTTACGCTTTTTGAAATTTGCATATATTAATTCGTTTTTTCTATTCTTGATTCTATAGGGATTTTTATGATAAACTTTGTTCCCATCCCTTCTTTACTCTTCACAAGAAGATCCCCTTTGTGCTTGTGGACAATTATGTCGTAGGAAATATTAAGACCCAGACCGGTGCCTTTTCCCGCCTCCTTGGTGGTGAAGAAAGGATCAAAAATTCTATGAATTATATTGGCCGGGATCCCCGGACCATTATCGGTGATTTCACAGTACACGAATTCATTATCCTTGTAGGTCTTTATTTTGATTAAACCCTTGCTGCTGCGGTTTTGTGCTTTAAGGGCCTGCGCGGCGTTGACGATTATGTTGAGAAACACCTGATTTATCTCGCCGCCTATGCACTGAACGGGTGGAGTTTGTGAAAAGTCCTTTTTGATATCAGCCACGTATTTAATTTCATTTCTTGCGACGATCAGCGTGCTGTTAATGGCTTCGTTGATATCATATTGCTCTATTTCGCTGTCGACATCGATCCTGGAAAAATTTCTCAAATTACGGACAATTCCCGTTATTCGGTGAATTCCTTCCATCGATTCACTGACAAGATCACCGATATCCTCAAAAATATAATCCAGCTTCTGCTCTTTTTTATATTTGTCAATTTTGTCTACGATTTCAGACACGGTGAAGTTCTCTTTTGAGTGAATGCTTGAAGCGATCTTTTCAAACTGCTTGATATATTTTTTGATGATGTTGATGTATAATTTAAGGCTTGTAAAATTGCTGGAGATAAAACCGATAGGATTGTTGAGCTCATGGGCGATCCCCGCGGCAAGCTGGCCGATCGAAGCCAGTTTTTCCTGCTGGATCAGCTTCGGCTGAGTTTTTTTTAGATTTGAAATAGAATCAATGAGGTCTACGTTTTTTTTGTGGATGTTGGTTTGGCCCCTGATGTTTTTCGTTATATCCCGTATTACACTTGTGTATATAATGTTCCCGTATTGATTTATTATCCGGCTTGATGTTACATGCGCGGCGATAAGCTCACCGCTTTTTTTAACAAGGGTTGCCTCAAAGTCTTTTACAGAACCGTGCTTCTGCATCAATTCTTTCCATTTGTCCATGTTGGCGACACTGTGATATAAATACTGCAGATTGTCGATGGACAGTAAATCTTCTTTTGAGTCATATCCCAGCATGTTGACACACGCCGGGTTGACGTCGAGTATCCTGTCATCCGGGGTACTGATGCAGATCATGTCCTGCAAATTTTCAAAAAATCTATAGTAAATATCCTCCGACATAAAATACGCCCCGTCTTCGGTATTTTTAAAGTCGGCTTCATGCTTAATGTTTTTAATGGGATCCATTTTTATTCCTTGCAGTTCCCGGATGGTTATTCCAGTGCGTTTTTATGCACTATGGTTAATTAGTTCTTGGTGACAACTTCGGCCACGACTAAGTCGGGCAAGCCCGACAACTCCGGGTCTCCCGGAGCAGTCCCCAATAACTAATTATAAAACACAAATAAAGCTTTTACCAATCGTATTTGAAAAATTTGTGCTTTTATTTTTACAATGAGAAAGCTATCATTTTTTTGCTTTTAGCTTTAGATTTAATTAGTATATAGTTTAGTACCTTTATAACAATTTCTTTGTTTTTTTTGCGCAAACTTTAGTTTGCAGGAAACATATTTAAAATCAAAAAATGCGGCTTGTTCGCATTAGGGAAGAAATTTTATAAAAAACG
>DRHN01000067.1 GCA_011049595.1 Spirochaetota bacterium
AAAGGGGGCCGTCGCGAGCATGCTTGTGGGCGGGGCTTACACGCTGTGGCATTATCTCATCGACCTTGGTGTCGGCCTTCCTTATCTCATGCCTAACTGGCCCGGCAGGAACTGGCCTTTCTCGGTGTTCTGGGGTTTTAAGTCCCGCCCCCGTATAATAATAATTTCCTGCAAATAAGCATTCAGTGCCGGTGCTCATACCGGCAGAGCATGAAGTGCGTTTTTTCCATCGAACACAATTGACAGATATAATCAATTAATCTATATTCGATCAATGCCAGTACTCATCAAAGGAGAACCCGTGATGGAAATATTCGACGAAATTTATGACGCGATAGTAAACAGGAACAGGGATGAGGTAATAAAGCTGGCAGGCGAGGTCCGTGACAGGGGGATAGACCCTGCACAGGCGATAGAAAAGGGTTTTAAAAAAGGGATGGAGAAGATCGGTGAACAATTCGCCGACCTCGAGATCTTTATTCCTGACATGATCGCCGCTGCTGAGATCATGAACGAGGGTCTTGATATTCTAAGGCCTTTGTTAAAGTCGACGGGGGCAAAAATAAGCACCGGGAGGATCCTGCTTGGAACGATACAGGGGGATGTCCATGAAATCGGGAAAAACATCGTAAAAATAATGCTGGAAGGTTCCGGGTATGAGGTGATCGACCTGGGCCGGGATGTAAATGTTTTGACCTTTGTGGATAAATACCAGGAACTGAAACCCGATATAATAGGTATTTCAGCCTTAATGACAAACACAATGGTAAATATTCCCAGGGTGATAGAAAACCTTAAAATGCTCGGAGTAAGGGACGATGTCAGGATAATGGTTGGAGGGGCACCCGTGCTTCCCGACTGGGCAGAGGAGATAGGCGCTGACGGCTGCGGCGACAGCGCAAAAGAAGCGGTAAAATTAGCAAAAAAGTGGTTGTCATAACAGTAGTACATTTATATGCGGCTTTCATGGGAGTAATGAAATGATGGATTTCTGGGATTTTATGAGGAGAACGGAAACAGGTAAGATCGTCAATGAGGGTGAGTTCGACAGAAAGATCGGTGAATTGGCAGCCGAGGTTGTAAAAAAATATGAAATCCGCTATACGCCTGATGATCCTGTTCCGGATGATGACGGGCTTGCCGACAGATTGTTCGAAGCCGCGAAAGAGCTCTTTATAAATTTAGGGATCTTTATTTTGGATACCCGAAAGGTAGTGTATTTTACGGATGAAGAAGTCTCCGAGGCGCTGTCAAACGCGCCGGAGATTGTAATATACGGGACCGGGAATGAACAGGTGACTGTGCCTCACAGGGAAATCGAGGACAGCCGGGACCCTGTAGTTGCAAGAGCCGGTATCGGTCGAAAGGACGCGTCCAAAATGGTAAAAACGCTTCTGAATTTATATGAAAAAGACATTAAAAACGCGCCTATCGGGAAAAGCTTCAGAGAGTGTTATGACATCGATACAGTAAAACCGAAAGACGAATACCTGAAGTTGTGGTCAAAGACAAGGGCAAGGCTCAAAGACATGGGGCTTGATTTTAATTTGCTCTACCGGTGAAGCTGGAAAATCCCTCCTGCTGTTAAAAGAAAACAATTCTGAACAAAAACCAGTGAAGAATTCCAAAAAAGGCACTGGCGAAACCGAAAGGGTATTGATATTTGTGCAGAATTGTTTTCAGCCTGTCGGCAAAATTCCCTTTGAACCCTTTCAACGTTTCCAGAAATTCAATTGAAATGATCAAACCGACAAGTATAGCGAGGATCGAAGGCAGCAGATCTCCGAAAATGGGTATCAGAGGCCTTCCGGAACCGTGAAAAGGAGCGATAAAATTAATTATACCGATGATAAGGATGGCAAGCCCGATAATAATTTTATATGGCGATATTTTCTCATCAAATTTTTTAAAAAATGTGTATTTTTCCATAAATAATGGAACTACGGAAATAAATCCGCCAATAATGCATGACAGTCCCAAAAAGAAAACCATAATATTTTCCTCCTTTTATCAGAAAAATGATCAGAAAAAAGCCAACAAGCCATTATGTGATCTGTGCAATCGTCCTGGCATCCGGCATAATTATTTATCTCTGTCTGCTCTGGTAAACAGGTTTTTTGAATTGATCATGTCAACCGAATGTTTCAGCTGCACATCATAATCGAGATCGATAAGCTCGGGAAGCCTGTCTCTTTCAAGCTCATTTTTTATTAACCTTCTTACAATGACAGGTTTTAGCTTGATGTCATTTTTCGAAAGCTCTGCCATCAGCCTTTCAAGATCTTTAGCCGTGTAATCTTTGTACTTTTCCGCAAAATTTTTTATCAGTTTCAATTCATTGACTTTTTCTATTGCCTCGGAGTCCTCTTCGGTTATCTCTATCTCGTGCACTTCTTCATCGGGTTCGATCCCGATTTTGTGAATAGAAACACCCGAAGGAGTGTAGTACAGCGCAGTCGTTATCCGGATACCCGACCCGTCAGGGAGTTCTCTCACTGTCTGCACCGATCCTTTTCCGAAAGTTTTCATTCCGACAAGAATTCCTCTTTCGTTGTCTTTGATCGCACCCGCGACTATTTCAGAGCCCGATGCGCTTCCCCCGTTTACAAGCACAATCAGAGGGATGTCCGGGACAACAGTTCTTTCATGGGCAAGGTAAACCTGGTTCTGGTTTTTGAGCCTGCCCTTTATCGATACGATAGTCCCCTGATCGATAAACATGTCTGATATTTCAATTGCCGAAGACAACAGGCCCCCGGGGTTATTGCGTAAATCTACGATCAGGGAATCAATATTCTGGCCCTTAAGTGTTTTTAGATGTTCTTTGAGCGCCTGGGCCGTGTTTTCGCTGAAGGACGTGATCCTCACGTACCCGATGTGATCTTCGATTTTGTCCGATTTCACCGACTGAAGCTGTATTATTCCCCGGACGATTTCGAATTTAAGCGGCCCTTTTACGGAATCCCTTTTTATGGTCAGTATAACGGCCGTACCGACCCTTCCCCGGATAAGATTAACAGCATCCATTGTTGTAAAGCCGTCGGTCGATTTGCCGTCAATCTCTATTATCTTATCTCCAGCTTTGATCCCGGCCCGCGCTCCCGGTGTGTCGTCAATAGGTGATATTACAGTGATCCAGGACTCCCTCACACCGATTACGATGCCCACGCCTCCAAACTCCCCCCTTGTTTCAGTTTGAAGAGCACTGAACATCTCTTTTGTCATATAAGCAGTGTGCGGGTCATCCAGAGATTCGATCATACCGTCGATCGCCCCCTGGGTAAGCGCATCAGGGGTGGTTTTTGTTTCGTCAAAGTATTCTGTTCTTAAAAGATTGAATATCTCATTGAAAATTCTCAAGCTCTCGTAGGTTTTTTCGGAGTCACCCGCGAATATCCGGTTGTTCAAAGCAGAGGCTGTGGTTACTACAAGAAGCAGTAAAACGAGAGCTATCCAGATCAGTCTTTCTTTATTTTTCATTTTATCTTCCTGTTTAATGTTTTATGTTTAAATGTTGTATAACTAAAGTTTATCTCACACAGGCTATTTGTCAAATAAAAGAATGAAATTATCGAAAATAATGTATATTTCAAAGGATTTTTTTATTGTATTCTAATTAGTATAGTATATTTATAAAAGTTATGGAGGCGGATATGACAGATTCTCATGAAATTGATTACCGTCTGGTCGGGGACGATATGCAGGCTGTGATCATAACCCTTGACCCTGGGGAAGCGGTCCTGGCTGAAGCAGGTGCCATGATGTTTATGGAAGATGAAATCGAGATGAACACAGGCACAGGCGGCGGTGTTATGAAGGGGATAAAAAGGGTGCTTGCAGGAGAGTCCTTTTTTATTACGACCTTTATCAACAGTTCCGCAAAAAAAAGAAATCTCGCGTTCTCCGCGCCTTTTCCTGGTAAAATCCTTGCCGTTGACCTGAAAGAAACAGGCACTCTGCTCTGCCAGCGTGACGCGTACCTCTGCTCGGCATACGGGATCGATATTTCTGTCGCTTTTACAAAACGGATAGGGGCGGGTTTTTTCGGAGGCGAGGGATTTATTTTGCAAAAACTGACAGGGGATGGGCTCGCGTTTGTTCACGCCGGCGGCACTCTCATTAAAAAAACCCTCGGTAAGGGTGAAAGGCTCCGGGTTGATACCGGGTGTCTGGTAGCGCTGGAGGAAAGTGTTGATTATGATATAAAATTTGTTGGAGGTTTTAAAACGGCGTTTTTCGGTGGAGAGGGGCTTTTTTTCGCGTTACTCAAAGGCCCCGGCACCGTATATTTGCAGACGCTGCCCTTTGCCAGACTTGCTGACCGGATCATTTCAGCGGCCGGGAATCTGAACAGGGGAGAAGCAAGAGGGATGGGAGG
>DRHN01000068.1 GCA_011049595.1 Spirochaetota bacterium
GTTTACGGACTGGCAGGGCGGCAACGAGGGAATTCTCAAGTCCTACAAGGATATCATAAAGATATTCGAGCAGGAGAACCCCGGGTTTACCGTTGATTATCAGCAGTATACTGTCACAACCTACAATGAGTTTTTAAAACCGGCGCTTGCGGGCGGTGAGGCCCCGGACCTTATTGCTGTTTACCCCGGGACCGATTCCATCGAGGTTGTGGAAGCAGGCGCTCTCCTGGACCTGAAACCCTATATCGACGCTGAATGGAAGAAATGGATGGGGCCTGCCTATGATTTCAAAGGTATAAACATCAAGGGCGGCATATACCTGATAGCTCAGGATGTGTGGACTGAGGCTATCTGGTACCACAAAGACATGCTGGAAGCGATAGGCTGGGAGCCGCGGGATTCTACCGATTCATTCAGCGTGGAAGATTATATTGCCATGGTCGGGCCGGCAAGAGAAAAGGGCTGGGATGTCATGCTTGCCGGATTTATTGAAACCTGGAGCTATTTCGACGCTTTCTTTAATTTCGTGCACCAGCAGCAGGCTTCTGAAACGCCTGACATGGTCGAACAGGCGATGAACGGTGAGATTTCCTGGCAGCAGGATATTTTCAGAAACTCCTTTGAGGTGTTTGTGAGGCTGAATGATGCCGGGGTGTGGAGAAGAGACGCCCTCAACATGGATTACCAGGTGCAGGCCTTCGGTAAGTGGCTTGAGAAGGAATCTATCTTCATGTGGGGGCAGGGTGACTGGTTCGCAGGTTCCATGAAGCCCGAGGATAATAATCCTGACAACCCGAGTATCGGGATAATTCAGTACCCGAAGGTGAACAAAAACTCGGTCACCGCGTTTAACAAAAACTTCGGTACGGATATCGGTGTATCATCTACGACCAAATACAGGGATGAGGCCATCAAATTTATCAGACTGACAAACAGCCCGCGTGCTGCAGAGATCTTTATAAGCAATGGGGTGAACCCGGCTGCCGGGGTGGACCCGGCCAACGTGCCCAAGACAGACAATCCTGTTTTCAACGACTGCATTGAGCTTTACAATTCGCCCGGCAGGTACAGTGAGGTTTACTACTTCAATTCCGATGCTGTAAAAGCCCTTGGTGACGGGATTGGGAATGTTCTTCTTGGTGTCGATACGATAGATAATGTTCTCGCCCAGCTTGACGAGATCACCGGATACAAGTAGAGATACTAATGATTGGAAATAAGCAAAGGGGGAAAGCAGAAGCTTTTCCCCTCCGCTTTACTTTTCAATAAATTGAATGTTTTTGAAAAACAGGCGTAATAAACACAAGATAGACGGGTGTAACCAGGGCGGCTGGGTATCAAAAAATGACTTTTTAAGCTGATTAAAAGATCATTAGTCCATCATGAAGAAGGTTACGGCAAATGCAGCAAATAAAGACCTTGCTGGGGTATAAAAGCGTTAAACCGTACATATATCTTATCCCGGCACTCATGATTTTTTTTGTTTTTGTATTATCGCCGATCATTTTTTCAGTGACCTTGAGCTATTACGGCTTTACAGGATATGACTCGAATGTTTTCAAGAAGTATGTCGGACTTGATAATTACAGGATACTGTTCAACGACAAGTATTTCTGGATATCGTTGAAGAACACGGTATATTTTGTAGGCGCCAGTATATCGATCCAGGTAGCGGCAGCATTATTTTTAGCGATAATAATATTCATTGGGCGATTCAGGTTCAGCGTTCTTATCAGGACTATCATTTTTTTCCCCGGTATTCTGGCGCCTGTGTCGGTGAGCCTTGCCTGGAGGAGAATGCTCGAGCAGGATGGTGTGATCAATCAGATACTTGGGATAGACTTTTCATGGCTGTCGAGCGTTCAGCTCGCGATATGGTGTGTTATATTCGTGAGCATCTGGCAGTGGGTGGGGTATAATCTGATAATATTTTATGCCGGCCTTCAGTCACTCGATATACAGCTGCTCGAGGCTGCCGACGTCGACGGGGCCAACTGGTTTACAAAGATAGTGCGTGTGATAATACCCTGTCTGGTGCCTACCATAATACTGAATGTAATATTGAACCTCATAGGGAGTTTCAGGGTGTTTGATATCGTTTATGTGCTGACCCGTGGCGGGCCTGTGCACCAGTCCGAAGTGCTGACAACGATAATGTATTATTATTCCTTTGCCGCAAACGGGCCTAACAAGATGGGGGTCGGATCGGCTGTGGCAGTTATTATGTTTGTTGTCGTTATATTGTTCGGGGTCGCGAGGATTTTGAGTCTGAAGAGAAGGGAGGTTAAATGATGCAAGTCCAGGGCTACGGTGTCAGGATAAAAAGGAACCCGGTATTTTTTATATTTACGAGAGTCATCATACTGGTGACCGTAATAGTGATACTTTTCCCGGTACTGTACATATTTTCACTTTCTCTTCGCACAAAAGAGACTGTTTATCAGGACACGCTGTTTTTAATACCGAAGGCGGTTACGCACGAGAATTACATAAACGCGTGGAACTACGCCAGGGACAGGCTTAACGTGACGTTTTTACAGATGTTCAGGAACAGCATGATCACTACTTTCAGCGCGCTGGCACTTTCGATACTTTTCGCTTCTTTGAGCTCTTTCAGTTTCAGTTATTACAAGTTCAAAGGTAAGGAGCTTGCATTTACAACAATTATAGCGAGTTATGTGGTGCCTGCCCAGGTGCTGCTGATACCGCTGTTTTTCATTATGAAACGTTTGGGGCTGCTCAACAACTATCTTGCCGTAATATTCCCGTATATAGGGTTTTCGATGCCCATAGCCACGCTGATACTGCGGTCATTTTTCGAGCAGATACCGCAGGAGATAAAAGAAGCGGCCATAATTGACGGTGCGAGGGACCTGCAGGTTATGTGGAGGATAGTGCTGCCGTTATCGGCGCCCGCGATCGCTTCGTGCATAATCCTGCTTTTTCTTGAGACGTGGAATGAGTTTATCTACGCCCTCGTGTTCCTGCAGAACCCGAAGATACAAACCATCCCCGTAGCCATAGCGAAAATAGCAGGCGGGAAGTACATCGTGCCCATTGGTACTTACGGGGCCGCTATTATGATAACAGTAATACCGGTGCTGATAGTGTTCATGCTGTTTCAGAAGTGGTTTATTGCCGGGATGACGATGGGTGCGGTAAAAGGGTGATCACGACGTCCCGTTAAACCTTCAACGTGATTGATTAATCCACAGGTGTCATTACTTTCAATATATTATAAACGGAGTTTTAATGATCGAGGATATCAATAAAAAAATCTTTTCCCTGGTTTTAGATTTCTCTATTTCAGATATTCATGAGATCTCTTTGAGGATCTTAAAAGAGATCGGGGTCCCTGTTGCTTCCGAGAAAGCCATGGATTTATTTTATTCGGCAGGATGTAAAGTCGATAAAGCAGGGAAAACAGTGTTTGTTCCGGAGGATGCAGTTGCAGAATGTTTAAAAAAAGTAACGCCATACTATGAGCTTTTTAACAGAACAGGTGATAAGAGAATAGCAATTGGAAACAATAACACAGCTTTTATGAGCGGCGCCGCCGCGATAAGGGTAAGAGACCTTGACGGGATTTACAGGGAACCCACTTTAAAAGATCTCGGGGACATGACAAGGGTCCAGGATTCGCTCGACAATGTTGATGTCATGCACGAGCTGGTAGAACCAGGCGACATAGACCCCGCCCGTTTCAGGGTAAAGATGGCAGCCGAGCTTTTAAAAAACACCACAAAGCCGTGTGCCTTTGTGGTAGAAGGGCCGGATGATGTTGAAGCCATCCACAGAATGGGTGCTTTGATAAGAGGGTCTGAAAAGGCTCTTGCCGAAAAACCGCTTTTTTCCATTCATGATATTTCAGCGGAGGCGACACTCGGTATAGTAAAAGAGCAGTGCGATGCCCTGATAAAATGTGCCGAGCTTGATATTCCTACCGGCCTTGCGGCCTATCCCATAATGGGCTCGACCGGCCCGGTTACCCTTGAAGGCTCTCTTGCTCTGGCAAATGCCAATATCCTCTGCGGACTGATCATTGCCCAGACCATAAGACCCGGTATTCCATTTTTATACATGATCCTGGCCGGGTCCATGGATATGAGAAGGGCAGAAATGGTTACGGCGTCTCCGGAAATTTGGGCTTATTATCTGGCCGGGAGAAAAATGGCGGAATATTACGGTCTTCCGAGCCACTGTATCATATCCGCGGATTCGAAGTATTCCGACATCCAGCTGGCAATGGAAAAGTTTTCGGCATTGTTTATCGCGGTTATGAGCGGTATAAACCTTATACACGGCTCCGTTTGCCAGTCCGACGGCATGAACGGGGCGAATTACGAGCAGATCCTGATCGATAACGAGATTATTTCAATGATCAAACACATGATGAACGTATTACAGACTGACAGTTTGGGTGCTGGCGCAGAAGAGATATTCGAGGACATAAAGAAATCCCTGGTAAACGGGATGTATTTTATGGACAGTGATGTGACGCTGAGGGATTTTAAAAAAAAGTTGTGGATGAGTGACCTCTTGATACGGGATAATTTTGACCGCTGGCAGTCGGAGGGTATGAAGAGTATTATCGATAATGCTATCTATCAATCAAGAGATATATTAAAGAATCACGAAGTGGAGCCTCTTGATAAAACAGTAAAAAAGGAGCTTGAGCAAATGGCCGGGGTATAGACCTATGGGAAAGCTGTCTTGTGGGGGAGCGAATGCGGACCACCTGTAAATCGGGAAAGACCGATCATGTGCCGCTTTATTTCAGGATATTCGATTTTTCCCCGCCATTGAATTTACAGTGGAATAATCAGTCCGGCAGGGCTGAATCGTGGCTTTCCATGGGACTGGACGACATCCTGTACATAGAATCGCCGCTCATAAAGACGGTTTCGGCGGCCTCGGGGGTAACAGGCTTCAGGTGTACGACGATTACAATGTTTCCCGCTCAAAATAAAGATAAGACTACTTCATTGTCATGTCTTCAATCTTCTCGATTTCTGAAAACGCGCTTTTCAAAAAATCAGAGACTTCTTCAAGCTCTTTAACCCCTTTCGCAAAGGAAGCCTCAAGCCAGAGATCGCATATCTTCTTCGCTCTGTGTGCCGAAACGATCCAGCCTCCCATTGTCAGAATATTTGAATTATTTATAATTTTACACCGCTCACCGGTAAACTCGGATTCCACTACACTGGCATATATTCCTTTAAACTTATTGGCAACAATGGATACCCCCATCCCAGTGCCGCAGAAGAGAATACCTTTTTCAGCCTCACCTGCCTGGATTTTTTTTGCGGCAATAGCAGCAACTTCGTAATAAGGGATATCATCTTTCAGGTTGTACATGCCGATGTCTGTGAGATTTACCCCTTTTTCTTCAAGGTGGGACTTGACATCCTCTTTCAGATCAAATCCTGCGAAATCTGCTCCGATAATAACTTTCATTTTTTTCTCCACGAATGATAAAATTTTAAAATCAAATGGTGAAAATGCCTAGAAACATTGAAGAATTTCGAGGGCCTCCTCTTCGCTCAACCTACCCTCATCGATGTCATTTTTAAAAAAGGAGAAAATAAACCGGTCGAAACGTCCGGTAGAAACCGAATGACCGTTTGTTTCAAGCTGAATAATAAGCTGGCCGAACCACACAACCTGTACGGCTTCCTGAAAAGTTTCAGCGGGGTTTTCAGGAACTTTACGGCAGATTTCGGATATTTCAAGAAGTTCGTTTTTCTTCTGAGGATCCGAAGCATTTTTTGCCATATCTTCGGCAAGCGATGCAAACCGGTTTGTAAAGCGGACCGCTGACTTCCTGAATGATTTCCCACTATCAACTCACCGTCTAGGATATATATGGCCATTTTTATACACCATTTAAAACATAGTATACAATTTAATTTAATATAAGAATATAATCCTGTGGTTTTTATTTATGCATATCAGGAGACCTGCTCGACGAGTACACGGATATTTTCTACCGAAACATCCATTTGAACATAGGGACCTGAACAGCTCAGCTCAGTACGTATTTATTATATTTTCAGACTTTATTTTTAATAAACGATACATGACTATTACTTAATTTTATTGATTTAATGGTACATTTGGGTACAATATGACAGCAAACAGGTGTAAAAACCATGAGCAAACTTTTAAAGTTTCTTATGCTTGCCTTTTACGCAGAATGCAAAGCATTAATGCAAGCGGTTTTTTGATTTGGCAGCGTATGTTTAAAAAACAAGCTTAGGAGGGGTGATGACTAAAATAGATCCCGTATCAAAAAAAACATTAAGAGGCCTTGCAAAAAAAGTTGATGAAATATCACAACATCCAATAAATAATGAAAATAAAAAATTGTGGCGAAGCCTTAACTCTCTTAAAAAAACCAGGCCGCTTGTTTTATGCTCCATTCCATCGGAAACTTGGCCGGAAATAATACCGGAATCGACACTGGTTTGTGAA
>DRHN01000069.1 GCA_011049595.1 Spirochaetota bacterium
GCGATCCTGTGGATGTAAAGGGTGGGCTTTATATATTAACATGATAACTGCTTCATATTGGCCTCTCATTGCGTTTTTTTGGGACATCAGGTATTAGGGGCCACCCAAAAGAGATAGATGTTTGGGTTGTGTGTATCAGCAGAATATTTCAGAGTTCAGGAAGGAGGTCAAAGGAAACCCAGGACCCGGCATACCGAGTTTATCGTAAAGGGTTACCCACAAGTGGCCGTCTGCGGGGTTTTAAGGACCTGCCGCCGTCCCCATGTGGATAACCCACGGGAGTGCGAAATGTATCGCCAGAGCAGAAAAACCGGCAGTCTTAAGTTTTTATTTGTTTTAAAAGTGCCACTTTGTTTTTAGTATAGGTAAGGGAAACGGATGCCGGATTAAGTGGCATTTTTCACCGGAATATGCAAGCTGTTTGGAAAAATGGGAAAACTATATTTTTCATGAATATTATTGATTTACAGCTTTATGAATAAAAAAAGCATACAATTTGCGATCTAACTGCAGTTACTCCTTTTTTAAATTCAAAATTTCTTGATTGTATTATTACACCGGTCTTATCATTGTCAAATGCCAAATAAATATTTTTGTCATGCAAATCTTTAATTTTCCTGAACCTCAGTTTGGAAAAGATCAACCAACCCCCAAATCCCATACATCATATACCGGTCTTTAAGCCGATAATATCGATTTGGATGAATCCCGACCCTCCTCAACACAAGTCGAATCCGGCGCTTCTTTGTGACTTCAGAAAGTGTCTTAAAAATCTCAACTCTTTGCTGCAACGGATCATGATCAAAGTTATAGAAAGATTTAGCTCTATCCGCCTTATCGTGTTCTGCCGATTTCTTTCTCATATGATGTTCAATAGAGGAAAGAATATGCTGGAGACCGGAAAAGTACTGAATGTCATTGTTATTTAAACGCTGACCATATCTGTAACATCGTTGAATCTGCCTGATTAGTTCTAAAGATGCGCCGGGAATCTCAAGGGCATCGGCAAGTTTTAAGACCAGACTTGCACTCTCATGGGTGCGGCATGTTTTAATCAATACGGTTAGTCTTTCAAGCCTTGTATCAACCTCTACATAAGACAGCTCCGGTAAGAGACCTATTGTGCCATGTTCAACAAAATGCTCTTCCCACTTTTTCATTGTATCTCTGCTTATGTTTAAATGCTCAACAACCATCCTCTTTGATTGTCTTTTTACCCAGGTTTTGTGATGGATCGGAATGTCGCATACTAGGCGCCCCGCGTTCCTTATATTGATGATTATTATACCGCTTGGTAGTAAAGCATATTAAAAAGTAAATATGATAGTATTGGGTTTAATTTTTAAGCTTTAGATCCATTTGCTCCAGGCGAAATTGTTACCGTTTCACCTGACGGTAGTGCAGAAATTGCTGCAGGTAATCCGGCCTTTCCGAATGGAATGGTGATCCCGCCGGATGGTAAAACCTTAATTGTGAGCGAGACACTGGGCGAATGCCTTACCGCGTTTGATATAAACGAAGATGGTTCACTTACAAATAGAAGGACCTGGGCTAAGATCGAAGGGAAGACGCCGGACGGCATCCCACTTGACACCGAAGGCGCGGTGTGGGTTGCTTCCCCCGTGAGTGGCGGTGTCTTTCGGGTGCACGAAGGCAGCGAGATTACACAGCGAGTGTCCGTCTCAACACGGGCGTATGCGTGTATGTTAGGCGGAGCTGATCGAAAAACATTGTTTATTATGGTCTCTCCCCCGCTCGAACAACTGTTTAAACTGAAAGGTATCCCATTCGGCTCAGATGTTGAATTCCACGGGCCGAGCGGGAAAATAGAGTTTTGCCAGGTGCGCATAAAGGGCGCGGGACGCCCATAAGATTATGTCTCGTTGGGATACCATCACGGTAGCTGCTATTCCGATTTCACTTTTTAGTAAAACAAACTTGGGATAAGTATATTCTTTTCTATATTCTTCTCTGCCTTCAACATTCAGCTTTTTGCCGGAATTGTTTCCGATCTTCTATTTTCCTTGTAAAACAGTACCAATTATTATATTCTTTATTAGATTGAGAGGATGGGGAGTTGTAAACTCAAAATATGAGAAATAACAGGCGATTCTTGTTGATTCCCGCTTGTTTTATCATGAGGGCGATTATAATTCTTCCTGCCAATTGATGATCCTTCCGTTGTTCTTAAAAGAGGGGGTAAACCTGTTCTCTTTCCTGATCGGCCTTATGAAAAAGAGGGGTTTTTCCCGAATGTTATTTTTTCCAATGGTCTGATATAAAAAGATGATGGAAAATTCCTTATTTATTATGGGGCATGTGATGAAAATGTATGTGTTGCAGAAACCAGCATAGATGAGCTTTTAAAACAATATTATAATGTTCTCCGGCAGAGTATTTTCTACTCTTTGTTAAAGGGGTTTATGATGAGGATTGGATTTATTTCTACATATCCTCCGATTGAATGCGGTATCGGGACATATACCAGTTATCTTAATGAAGAACTTCGAAGGCAACACAACGAGACATTTGTTGTAAGCCAGGTAGGCGCCGGGGGGGTAAAAGTTTTTCCAATTTACTGGCCTGAAAGTATTTCTATTGCAGCGCAAATTTTTAACATCAGTGCAAAAATGACGCCGGATATCATTCATATTCAGCATGAGTTCGGCCTGTATGGCTCGCAATGGGGTGTTCAGGTTATTGAGCTCATTTTGAGATATGAATTAATCGGAGTTCCGGTAGTA
>DRHN01000070.1 GCA_011049595.1 Spirochaetota bacterium
AGCTTATACAATGTCAGGCCGAGCACCCCCCAGAATGTTACGAACATGAAAAAGTGATCTGCGAAAACCTGTTTATTCTAAATCAGTGGTTGAGGCTTGCCTTATTGATAATCGGCGGGATAACTACTATTACTGCTGTGATGATGGCCCTTGTACAGCACAATTACAAGAAACTGCTTGGCTACCATGCGGTCTCCCAGGTAGGGTACATGGTTACGGGGCTGGGGCTGGGTACTCCTTTAGGGATAGCCGGGGGCCTCTTTCACATGATAAACAACGCGCTGTACAAGAGCGGGCTCTTTCTGACAGCAGGGAGTGTTGAAAAAAGGACAGGGAAGGAAGACCTGGAAGATGTCGGGGGGCTGTCCGCGGCCATGCCTCTTACGTTTATAACAGCACTTATCTGCGCAATGTCGATATCAGGGGTACCTCCGTTTAACGGTTTTGCGTCCAAGTGGATGATATATCAGGGGATCATCGAATTCGGAAACGGGACAGGCCCGGCAAACAGGGTCTGGATAATCTGGCTTGTTACCGCAGTTTTCGGGTCTGCGCTGACCCTGGCGAGCTTTATGAAGTTTATTTCAGGGATTTATCTTGGAAGAATAAAAAATGAATTAAAGGGGACAAAAGAGGTAAGTATTTTGATGTGGCTTCCCCAGATAATAATAGGCCTGGTATGTCTGGGGTTTGGTATTGCCGCAACCAGGTTTGTGGTGCCAAAACTGATCGTCCCTCTTTTAGAGACCCCGGGTGAACTTAACTACATAGGTGTGTGGGAATCAAGTTCCGTAACACTCTTGATCGCTGTTTCATTGATACTCGGCTTTGTAATATATCTCCTCGGTAAACTGAAGAGGTTCAGGACGACAGAAGGCTTTATTGGCGGAGAGACAGTAGACGGAAAAATTGATTTTTCATCGACTGAATTTTATAAGACTGTGAGCAATTTCAAGTTGTTCTCGGCTTTCTATAGAATAGCCCAAAAGAGAGGTTTCGATATTTATGACAACTCAAAAAAGCTGGTCTTAAACATTAATTCGGTTTTCAGTAAGGCCCATGCCGGGGTTTTACCGCTTTATGCCCTGTGGGTAATATTTGGAATGATAATCCTTATTATTGTGCTTTTGTTTTAGCGCAGTTTGAATTGGTAAGGGGTTTATAAATGGAATTACTCCTAATTGTATTGCTTGTGCTGATGATAGGAGGCGCAATTTTTTCTCTCGAGGCCCGGGACCTTTTATCTGCCGTTATAGCCTACGGAATCGTCGGTTTCGGGCTTGTCATCTGTTTTTTACTTTTGCAGGCCCCGGACCTGGCGCTTGTTCAAATTGTTATAGAGACCATAACCCTGATCATCATGATCGCTGTTATACTCAACAGCACAAGTGAAGAAGTAAAATCCGGGGGCAGGGCGAAATCAGCAGTCGTTGCTGTCCTTGTTTTTGTCTTTGCGGGTTTGTTTTTGTACTTCTTTAACAGGGTTACCGGATCTTTGTCTGCTTTTGGGGAGCACACGATGAGGATGTCAAAAGCCTACATTGTGCCTGGAGCGGAAATGACCGGGAGCGCTAATCTTGTCACTGGTGTGATTTTTGATTACAGAGGGTACGACACCCTTGGAGAGGCGACAATACTGTTCACAGCGGTGGTCGGGGTTCTCACTGTCCTGAGACTAAAAGGCAGAAAATAGATAGATATATATAGATATATATATAAAGGAACCACCATGAAAGGCATGACAGTTATTGTAAAAAAAGTGACCGAGATAATGTGCGGTTTCATATTCCTGTTCGGTATTTATATTATCTTACACGGGCATCTTACACCCGGCGGAGGGTTTGCGGGAGGTGCGGTAATCGCGGGTTCTTTTATACTTCTGATACTCGCTTTCGGAAGTGAATTCCTGGCGCTGAAAAAGGAGGAGAGCGGCTCCTCGATATTGGAAAGCGGCGCGGTCCTTGTGTTTCTCATATTAGCTGCCATCGGTATGCTCATCGGGGGTGCGGGAATATTCTTTGTAAACTTCCTGCCGAAAGGGACGATCGGCAGCCTTATCAGTGCGGGATTGATCCCTTTCTACAACATCGCTGTCGGAATGGAAGTTGCCGCGGCATTGCTGACCATATTTCTGGCACTGCTTATTTATAAAGATGAGGTTTTAAAATGATCCTATATATTTTATGTATTTTTCTTTTTTTGGTCGGCCTATACGGTGTTATCGCGAAGCGCAACCTGATCAAGATCGTGATAGGTATCGCCATAATGGAGTACAGCATTAATTTATTTTTAATACTCATTGCTTATGTGAAATCCGGTACAGCACCGATCATCTCTGATGATGCCGTGGGAAAGGTTTTTGTTGATCCGCTTCCCCAGGCCATGGTGCTCACCGCGATCGTGATCGGTCTCGCAACGACAGCCCTTCTGCTGGCTATTGCGATCAGGATTTATAAAAAGTACGGAACCTTCGACATTAGAGAAATAAAAAATTTAAAAGGGTAAATCATGAATTTATTTATTCCTTTGTTTGTGGCAGTGCCCCTTGGCGGAGCGTTTATAAGTGCGATTATAGGAACCTTTGTAAAAAAGTTCTCAAGGTTTTTCACCTCCGTTGTCCTGGCTTTTTTAACGGGACTGGCCGTTTACATCATCTTTACAGTTAAAGGAACGCTTGTGGTCAATGTCGGCGGGTGGGAGCTTTTTGGTAAAATTCCTATAGCGATCTATTTGGTGGTCGACGGCCTTTCAATCTACCTCCTGCTGATAATCAATATTATAGGTTTTCTTTCGGCCTTTTATTCCATTTCGTATATTAAGAAGTTCACCGGTGAAAACAACTATTACATCCTTTTCTGCCTTATGGTTGCCGGTATGAACGGGGTTGTTATCAGCGGCGACCTGTTCAATATTTATGTCTTTCTTGAAATGGCAGCAATTGCCTCGTATGCACTCGTTGCGTTCGGGATCGAAAAGGAGGAGCTGGAAGCTTCATTTAAATACCAGGTCCTGGGGGGGATTTCGTCCCTATTTATATTACTGGGGATCGGTTTTTTGTACTGGAGTACATCCACTCTCAATATTGCGGACATTTCGAGAATAATACTTGCGGATAAAAAAAACGAGCTTGTAATATTCGCGCAGGTGATACTGCTTTCAGGGTTCGGGCTCAAGGCGGCCTTGATCCCTTTTCACGCTTGGCTTCCGGACGCCCACTCGTCGGCACCGTCACCCATATCCTCGATGCTTTCCGGGGTTTTGATCAAGGCAATAGGGGTGTACGTGATCCTGAGGCTCTTTTTCAACATGTTCGCGATATCCTATGAGATGTCCCTGGTCGTTACGGTTATCGGGACCCTCTCCATGGTCATAGGTGTGCTTCTCGCGATCGGGCAATGGGACATCAAACGCCTTCTGGCATACCACAGTATCAGCCAGATGGGGTACGTGATCCTGGGTGTGGGGATAGGAATGCTGGTACTGTCCAGGAACGGGGACAGATCGGTCGCCGTGCTATCTATTACCGGGGGTCTTTTTCACCTCTTTAATCATGCAGTATTCAAGGGGCTCCTTTTCCTCAACGCGGGAGCGGTTGAATACGAGACGGGCATGCGGGACATGAAAAAACTGGGGGGGTTGTCAGGGCAAATGCCTGTAACAACTTCAACGAGCCTGAGCGCATCCATGTCGATCTCCGGTATTCCTCCGTTCAACGGTTTTTTCAGCAAGCTGATAATCATTATCGCCGCGATCCAGGCGCAATATTATGTGTTTTCGATACTGGCGGTTTTTGTGAGTATTATTACTCTTGCGTCATTTCTGAAAGTACAGAGGTATACCTTTTTCAACAAATCAGCCGGGAGCTGGGTTAAAAGAGGGATTTCTGTAAAGGAGGTTCCTTTTTCCATGTGTTTTTCGATGATATTCCTTGCAGTCCTGTGCATTGCGCTGAGCGCGCTTATTTTACCTTCTGTAAGGGATATCATTCTAACTCCTGCAGTTGATGTTCTGGTAAATGCCGGTAAATATTCGACAGCTGTTCTGGGGTATTGAGATGAGCTCAATATTATATTTTATTGTAATGTTTTTGTTCTGGCTTTTATTAACAATGAAAGTAACTGTGTGGAATATAGCTGCAGGTGCAGCCGCATCGCTGATCGTGACCATTTTTTTAAACAGGTACTCATTAAAAGTGACGAAGAAAGTATTTCAGATCCAACGGTACTTCTGGGCGCTGTTGTATCTATTTATCTTTTTGTGGGAATGCCTCAAGGCCAACCTTGATGTCGCTTATAGAGTGCTGCATCCCGGCCTCCCTATAAAGCCGGGGATCGTGAAGGTAAAATCCAACCTTACAAGTGATATCGCCAAAGTTTTTTTAGCGAATTCCATTACCATGACGCCCGGCACGATAACGGTGGATGTTATCGACGACAATTTTTTTATCCACTGGATCTATGTTTACTCCAAAGACCCTGAAGTGTACACCCATAAAATATTAGGCAGGTTTGAAAAATTTTTAAAGAGGATTTTCGAATGATTTCTATTATCGATATCTTTCTGTATATATTGACTGCCCTCGGCTTCATCTGTCTTTTCAGGGTGATCCGGGGGCCCTCAATCCCTGACCGTATGGTAGCGATTGATATATTCGGTATACTCGTTGTAGGTATATGCGCGTTAATGGTGATAAAAACCGGGAGACAGTTTATTATCGATATAGGGATTACCTGGGCAATATTGAGTTTTATCGGGACGATAACGCTGGCAAAATATTTATCTAGGAAGAAGTTAAATGAATGAGACCATAAGTTATGTATTCATCGGGATCGGGGTGGCTTTTGATTTTTTCGGGTGCCTGGGGCTTTTAAGGCTGCCGGATGTATACAACCGGCTGCAGTCGGCTACAAAGAGTGTAACCCTTGGGACCTGGAGCATTCTTTTCGGGGTTTTCATACGTTACGGGTTTAACAGTGTCGGTGTAAAAGCTCTGATATGCATTCCATTGATTTTTTTTGCTGCGACTGTTGCCGCCCACGCTTTGGCACGCGGCTCATACTTATTCGGAATTAAACTCTGGGACAAAAGTGTAATAGACGACTATAAAAATGAGGCCGGGAAGAGTAATTAGTACTTTGCGGCTATGGTGTTAAAGGCAGGTTTATCATAAACAAAGTCTGAGAGGCTGCTCGGGCAGCCGGCCATCGTTCGGCGCTACTGCAAGAATAATAGTTTGATCCGCTTCTGGTTCCAAACTTGATTTTACGTCACTCCGGAAATGAAATAACTCACGACAAGGAAGTGGAAAATGGAAAAACGTTGTTCGGAAATTGAAAAACTCAAGGGGCTTGTCGAAGAGTACGGCTGCGAAATAGAGCGTCTGGTAAAGGAAAAGAACGAGTATCTTGTCGTGAGCGCCCATCAGATGTAGTCCCCCTTATCCACCATTATTTTCAGTATCGACACCCTCATTGGGGAATATGCCGGTAAACTGAACACAAAACAGCTCGGTATTATAGCTTCAATAAAACGGAGTGCCGACACCCTGCAGAAACTCATTATGGATATCATCGAGCTGGAAAAATTTCGGACCGGTAAAGTTGAATTTGGGCCAACAGACCTGGTCGAAACATCGATGACGGCAATAGAAGAATTGAGAGATAAGATTCACGAGAAAGGCATAAAATTTGATGTAAACCTTCCAAACAGGGTCCTTATAATAAAAGGGCACAAGCTTGGTATGAAACATGTATTTTATAATCTTCTTGAAAACGCTATTAAATATTCAAGCAGGGAAGGGAAGGTTGAATTTGATATCAAATATGATGAAACCGGAAAGACTGTTACCGCAGTTGTTAAGGATTCCGGTATAGGTATACCTGAAAAAGAGCAGGAACATGTTTTTAAGGAGTTTTATAGGGCCACAAACGCACGCCGATTTGACGCCACCGGCACAGGTTTCGGGATGGTGATCATCAAACAGGTTCTGGATTTCCTGGGAGGGAAAATATCACTGTGGAGTAAAGAGCAGGAAGGCACCCGCATTTCATTTTCCATGCCCCTTCTCGAAGTTAAAACCCGGAAAATAACCATTGAAGAGGAAAAAACAAAAAATAAAAAGATAGTAATAATCGGCGGAGTGACCGCAGGGCCGAAAGCTGCCTCCCGGGCGAGGAGGCTGGATTCGAACGCCGAAATAACGATATTCGAGAAACACAATCTTCTCGCTTATGCCGGGTGTGCGCTTCCCTACTATATTTCCGGTCAGCTGAAAAGTCAACGGGATCTGGCTCTCTCCGGATTCCAGGGGGGTCCCGAGCACTTCAGCAGTGTAAAAGAAATCGAGGTAAAGAACCTGTGTGAAGTCAACAGGATCGATAGAAAAAATAAAATGGCTTATTATAAAGACCTCATGACCAACCAGGAATATAAGGTGCCGTACGACAGCCTTGTTATGGCCACCGGCGGAAGCCCGGTCATTCCTGAAATTATCGGGGTGAACCTCCAGAACATTTTTGTTCTTCACGGTATTCATGATTCCGAAAATATAAAGACAGCCCTGGCCAATTATTCAGCAAGGGATATTGTAATCGTAGGCGGCGGTTTGATCGGGGTCGAGATTGCCGAAGCGCTTACTGTTTCAGGGGCAAAGGTCACGATAATTGAAAAAAAAGACCGGATCCTCTCGTTTTTGGACCCTGAATTGTCAACGCTTGTTGAAAAGCACATGACGCACAAGGGAATAAGAATAATAAAAAACGAGTCGGTCAGCGCGTTTATAGGGAAGAACAGGGTGAAGTATGTGCATCTTTCGAATTTCAGGTTCCCGGCTGACCTGGTAATCCTGGCAATGGGAGTAAGCCCCAATGTTGGTCTCGCGGTCCAGGCTGGGCTTCAAAAAGGGCCGACAGGAGCGCTTGCCGTAAACGAATACCTGCAGACCAGTGATCCCGATATTTACGCTGCAGGCGACTGCGCGGAAAGTATGCATGTTGTCACGGGAAAACCCTTTTACCTGCCTTTGGGCTCAATAGCGAACAGGATGGGAAGAATTGCAGGAAGTAATTCTACCGGGAAACCGGGCGTAAAATTCAGCCCGGTCACCGGGACAATTATAATAAAGGTGTTTGACTATCATGTTGCAAAGACCGGTCTCAGTGAAATAGAATCGGATAAATACGGTTATGATTGTGTCAGCAGTTATGTTTCGGAATATGACAGGGAGCATTTTATCCCCGGAGCCGAGATCATCAACATAAAGATGACCGCCTGCCGGAAAACAAAAAAACTCCTTGGTGTACAAATCGCGGGAAAAGGCGAAGTAGCTAAAAGGATAGATATCGCCGCCATGGTCATATCGAAAAGCGGGATCGTCGATGACATTCTATCGGTCGATCTGGGTTACGCCCCCTATTTTTCAAATGCCATGGGCGCGATAATCGTTTCGGCAAATGTACTCCAGAATAAACTCGATGGACTTTTTAAAGGTGTTTTGGCAAAGGAATTGCAGGGCCTGTTAAAGGAAAAGGGAGAAAAGTGTGTTTTTCTTGATGTACGGCTGCCGCAGGAATTTGAGGAAGAGAGGATACCGGGATTCGATCTAATTCCCCTTGAGGATTTAAAAAGAAGAATTGATGAGATACTTCCTGACAGAAAAATAATCCTCACATGCGGAACAGGGGCCAGATCATATCAGGCAGCCCTGATCCTCAAGGCAAAGGGTTTTAAGGATGTTGCGATTCTTGAAGGCGGAATAAGGATGTGGCCGTACAGCGTATCGAGAGAATAGCTTACCGGAAATCTGCCGGCGAAGGTCTCCCCCGCTTTTAACGATGATCAAGGAAAAGCGGTATGTTTTCCGGGTTCAGTTTCGAGCCCAGCCTTCTAATCTCGAAATGCAGGTGAGGGCCGGTTGTTCTCCCTGTGGTGCCGACCTTGCCCAGCGCCTGGCCCGTCTCGATTTCTGTTTCCATCTCAACAAGGATTTCCATAAGGTGGCCGTAAAGGGTGTAGTAGCCCAGCTCATGCTGGATGATGACAAGGTTGCCGTACCCGTTGCTCTCTTCAGCAAAAAACACCAGCCCGCCCCGCGATGCACGGACCAGCTTACCCTCGCCGGCAGCTATATCCACACCGCCGTGAAACGTTATCTCGTTTACAAAGGGGTCTTTACGAAAGCCGTAGCCTGATGTTTTTGCACCTATTAAAGGCGCACGGAATACTATGCCTGTGATATAGGTGCGTTCCAGAAACGAGAGCTCCACTTCAGGAATAAAAAAAATTGTTTTTTCAGGGTTTACAGGATCCTGAGCAGACAGTATGCTTTCTTCGTCGATCAAATACTTTTCGATTATCTCCTCTATTTCATGGCTTTCCGGGTCCAGGAACACACCGAGTGTATCGGGCAGCAGCACGTCGCTTCGCTCTTTCACCATACCAATGAAATCAATCCTGTTGAGAGTGGCGATCGTGTCAATATTGAGACTTGTTTTAGCTATGATCGTCCATATGTCTTCGCCGGGTTTGACTTCATAAATGTAGATTTCGGGAAACGTGTACTCCTCTTTTCTTTAACAGGCCCTGCAATTCCTTTGCCAAAACACCTTTAAAAAGTCCATCGAGTTTATTCTGGAGTACATTTGCCGAAACGATTATCGCGCCCATGGCATTTGAAAAATAGGGGGCGTAACCCAGATC